>NZ_JAUJED010000079.1:0-260 GCF_030442075.1 Vibrio sp. TMPB1044
TTGAGCTAACCTGTACTAATTGCCCGTGAGGCTTAACCATACAACACCCAAGGGGTTTTGTGGACTCAAAGACAGACCTTGAATGAGTTTGAAGAGAATAACTTTTAGATAAGCTTTCCAGATTATTTTGCCTTCAGTTTTTAAAAAGCTGAAAGTAAAAGCAAAATTTGCTTGGCGACCATAGCATTGTGGACCCACCTGATTCCATGCCGAACTCAGAAGTGAAACACAATAGCGCCGATGGTAGTGTGGGGCTTCCC
>NZ_JAUJED010000080.1:0-384 GCF_030442075.1 Vibrio sp. TMPB1044
ATCGAAGACTCTCTTCGATATAGACTGCTTCTCTATTGATGACGGTAAATTGGTTGGGAAAGGGATACTTGCATTCGATAAAGCTCTCCTAGACGAGCTTGGCGTTATCAATGTGATGGCAATTAAAGATGGAACTACTACGTTCCTTATAAATAAAGAATCCCATCAAGCAGTAAGCGGTACGTACCTAGTAGACATGGATGGGCTGTTGTCTCTAAATGAAATTCAACGTTTACCAGGCAAAAAACTAGCTATCAGCTTTAACGGTTCGACTCTAACAATCGAAGAAGATGAAGTAAGGGTTGTAGGTAGAGTTGCGTTAGTAATGGAAAAGCGTTAACTGTTGCACTCATCTGTTTAAGAGCACTCGCAACTAATTTGATT
>NZ_JAUJED010000010.1:0-145648 GCF_030442075.1 Vibrio sp. TMPB1044
GTTGAGCTAATCGCTCCAATCGCAATGGACGAAGGTCTACGTTTCGCAATCCGCGAAGGTGGCCGTACAGTTGGTGCTGGTGTTGTAGCTAAAATCTTTGCATAAGATTTGACGAACCACTAGTAAAAAGGGCATCATTTGATGCCCTTTTTCTGCGCTAAAAAAAGAGTTGGATGTTTTGACATCGATTTTTGCTCTTAGCAAAGAATTAAACGGTCTTTTTGACTAAAATGACTGTTAGATGTGTTGTTTTGCAACGCAAAGGAATGTGCCCTGCAACAGCGGGGTTATTGTCGTCTATATTTAAGACTTATCACAGGTTGGTTTTATGAAAGCAAACGCTGAAACTCCTGATAGCTCAGGTGCAGCAGATACAATGAAGTGGATTGTCGCTTTTGTTCTGTTGGCTGCTGCTGTTGTGGGTAATTACCTGTATGGTGAATTGTCTGTTGTAATTCGCGCTGCAGGTGTAGTTGTGCTGATTGCTGCCGCACTAGGCGTTGCAGCAACAACAACTAAAGGTAAAGCTGCGATCGATTTTGCAAAAGAATCTCGTATGGAGATTCGTAAAGTTGTTTGGCCTACTCGCCAAGAAACTATGCAAACTACATTGATCGTTTTAGCTGTATGTATTGTTATGTCTCTAGTGCTTTGGGGAATTGACGGCATCATGGTCCGTCTAGTTTCTCTAGCAACTGGAGTGTAGAGGGTTCTGATTCATGAGTGAAGCTCCAAAAAAACGTTGGTATGTAGTTCAAGCCTTTTCTGGCTTTGAAGGTCGTGTTGCACAGTCGCTACGCGAGCATATTAAAATGCACAACATGGAAGAACTATTTGGCGATGTGCTAGTACCTACTGAAGAAGTAGTGGAAATGCGTGCTGGGCAACGTCGTAAAAGTGAACGTAAATTCTTCCCTGGCTACGTATTAGTTCAAATGATCATGAATGATGAATCATGGCACTTAGTACGCAGCATTCCGCGTGTTATGGGCTTCATTGGTGGTACCTCTGATCGTCCTGCACCAATCACTGATAAAGAAGCTGATGCTATCTTGAACCGTCTAGAGAAAGCGAGCGAGTCTCCACGTCCTAAGACAATGTTCGAAGCGGGTGAAGTGGTTCGTGTGAACGATGGTCCATTTGCTGACTTTAACGGTACTGTTGAAGAAGTAGATTACGAGAAAAGCCGCATTAAGGTATCTGTATCGATCTTTGGTCGTGCAACACCGGTTGAGCTTGAATTTGGTCAGGTTGAAAAACTGGACTAAAACTCTGACCTTTGAGCAAGCTGTGGATAAATACTTCATAAGTTGTTCAAAATAAAAGAGTATAAAAAATCACCTTTTTAGGGTTGTTAAAGGCGCGAATTATGATTATAATTTCGCGCCTTTTTGCTTCTGTTGAAGCGAAAAAGAGTTAATTGAATTTATGGGGAGCTCGCCTTGCGGCTAGCGTATGTACCCAAAATATTAGGAAATATCATGGCTAAGAAAGTTGAAGCTTATATCAAACTGCAAGTTGCAGCTGGTATGGCAAACCCAAGTCCACCGGTTGGTCCTGCTCTAGGTCAACACGGCGTGAACATCATGGAATTCTGTAAAGCGTTCAACGCAAAAACAGAATCTGTTGAGAAAGGTCTACCTACTCCAGTAGTTATTACTGTTTACAACGACCGTTCTTTCACGTTCGTAACTAAGACTCCACCTGCTGCTGTTCTTCTTAAGAAAGCTGCTGGCGTTAAGTCTGGTTCAGGTCGTCCAAACACTGAGAAAGTTGGTACTGTAACTGACGCTCAAGTTCAGGAAATCGCAGAAACTAAAGCTGCTGATATGACTGGTGCTGACATCGAAGCAATGAAGCGTTCTATTGCTGGTACTGCTCGTTCAATGGGCCTAGTGGTAGAGGGATAAGATCATGGCTAAACTTACTAAGCGTATGCGCGTAATCCGCGACAAAGTTGACGCGACTAAAGAATACGAAATCAACGAAGCTGTTGCTCTTCTTAAAGAACTAGCAACTGCTAAATTCGTTGAGTCTGTAGATGTTGCTGTTAACCTAGGCATCGATGCTCGTAAATCTGACCAAAACGTTCGTGGCGCAACTGTGCTACCTCACGGTACTGGCCGTGACATCCGCGTTGCTGTGTTCACTCAAGGTGCAAACGCAGAAGCAGCTAAAGCAGCTGGCGCAGATATCGTTGGTATGGAAGATCTTGCTGAGCAAGTGAAAAAAGGCGAAATGAACTTCGACGTTGTTGTTGCTTCTCCAGATGCAATGCGTGTTGTTGGTCAACTAGGTACAATCCTAGGTCCACGCGGCCTTATGCCAAACCCTAAAGTTGGTACTGTAACTCCTAACGTTGCTGAAGCGGTTAAGAACGCTAAAGCTGGTCAGGTTCGTTACCGTAACGACAAGAACGGCATCATCCACACTACTATCGGTAAAGCATCTTTCGAAGCTAACCAGCTTCAAGAGAACCTAGAAGCTCTTCTAGTTGCTCTTAAGAAAGCTAAGCCTTCTTCAGCTAAGGGTACTTACCTGAAGAAAGTAAGCATCTCTACTACTATGGGTGCTGGTGTTGCTGTTGATCAAGCTAGTCTTGACACTCAAGCAAACTAATTTGCTTAGGCGCAGATTTAGTGTATACTTCTGCGCCTAATATTTGTGGTTGGGTGGTTTTAAAGCAATTTGAAATCATCTATCCCAAGACCGTAGGCGCTGTCGATTTTCATTAGATTATTGATAGCTTAATAAAACCTACGTAGGCGATGTTGTGGTTTGAAGTGAATTTATTCATTTTTAAATAACATCGTAAACGCTCATTACATTTTGTATTGAGTGCTGTAATCACAACCAGAGGTTAATCCAAATGGCTTTAAATCTTCAAGACAAAAAAGCAATTGTTGCTGAAGTCAACGAAGCTGCCAGTGGTGCACTTTCTGCAGTTGTAGCTGATTCTCGTGGCGTTGAAGTTGGCGCAATGACTTCTCTACGTAAACAAGCTCGCGAAGCGGGTGTTTACATGAAAGTTGTTCGTAACACACTAGCACGCCGTGCGGTTCAGGGTACAGACTACGAGTGTCTAGTAGACACTTTCACTGGTCCAACTCTGATCGCATTCTCTAATGAGCACCCAGGTGCTGCAGCGCGTCTTTTCAAAGACTTCGCTAAAGAGAATAAAGATTTCGAGATCAAAGCTGCTGCATTTGAAGGCGCAGTTACTGATGCTGAAGTACTAGCGACACTACCAACTTACGACGAAGCTATCGCACGCCTAATGATGTGCATGAAAGAAGCTTCTGCTGGCAAGCTGGTTCGTACTATCGCTGCTGTTCGCGACCAAAAAGAAGAAGCTGCGGCATAAGCCTTGCTTTTCACTGGTTGCTATTTAAACTTATTGTTGACTTAAAAGAGAATTGTTATGTCTATTACTAACGAGCAAATCCTAGACGCAGTTGCAGAAATGTCTGTAATGCAAGTTGTTGAGCTTATCGAAGCTATGGAAGAGAAATTCGGCGTTACTGCAGCAGCTGCTGTTGTAGCTGGCGGCGCAGCTGGCGGCGACGCTGCTGCTGAGCAAACTGAATTCGACGTTATCCTAACTGCTGCTGGCGCTAACAAAGTACAAGTTATCAAAGCTGTACGTGGCGCAACTGGCCTAGGTCTTAAAGAAGCTAAAGGTCTTGTAGACTCAGCTCCTGCAGCGCTTAAAGAAGGCGTTGACAAAGCTGAAGCTGAAGCTCTTAAAGCACAGCTAGAAGAAGCTGGCGCTTCTGTTGAAATCAAGTAATTATTACTTAATTTCTTAGCCGCAAGGCTAATGGCTGGTGGTTTATTAACCACCGGCCTTTTTGCGCTGTAGGGCTATGACGAATTTTCCGCTGTTTAACCGTCATAATCCGAGCAAAAAAACAGTCATTTTTTCGAAATGATTGTTCACTACAGTAAACAGCTGTTTGTCACCGCCCCCTCTTGAAGAGTGTTTTGGGTGGTTTGGGTCACTTATCAGCGAGCTGAGGAACCCCATGGTTTACTCTTATACCGAGAAAAAGCGCATCCGTAAGGATTTTGGTACTCGTCCACAAGTTTTGGACATTCCATACCTGTTATCGATCCAGCTTGATTCTTTCGACAAATTCATCGAACAGGATCCAGAAGGTCAATACGGTCTTGAAGCTGCTTTCCGTTCTGTATTCCCAATTCAGAGCTACAACGGCAATTCTGAGCTGCAATACGTTAGCTACCGTCTTGGTGAGCCAGTTTTTGACGTTAAAGAATGTCAAATCCGCGGTGTTACTTACTCAAAGCCACTACGCGTAAAACTACGTCTAGTTATCTTTGATCGAGATGCACCAGCAGGTACTGTAAAAGACATTAAAGAACAAGAAGTCTACATGGGCGAAATTCCGCTTATGACAGACAATGGTACTTTCGTAATTAATGGTACCGAGAGGGTTATCGTATCCCAGCTGCACCGAAGCCCAGGCGTGTTCTTCGACAGTGATAAGGGTAAAACCCACTCATCAGGTAAAGTTCTTTATAACGCACGTGTAATTCCTTACCGTGGCTCATGGTTAGACTTTGAGTTCGACCCTAAGGATAACTTATTCGTACGTATCGACCGTCGTCGTAAGCTACCAGCATCGATCATTCTTCGTGCACTTGGTAAATCGACTGAAGAGATCCTAGATCTGTTCTTCGACAAAGTGAACTTCGAAGTGAAAGACCAAACTCTTCTTATGGAGTTGGTTCCTGATCGTCTACGTGGTGAAACTGCGTCATTCGACATCGAAGCAAACGGCAAAACTTACGTTGAGACTGGTCGTCGTGTTACTGCTCGTCATATCCGTCAACTTGAAAAAGATGGCGTTGAGCACATCGAAGTACCAGTAGAGTACATCGTTGGTAAAGTTGCATCTAAAGATTACATCAATGAAGCAACTGGCGAGATCATCGTTGGCGCGAACCAAGAGATTAGCCTAGAAGCACTTGCTAACCTGTCTCAAGCCGGTCACAAGGCTCTACAAACTCTGTTCACGAATGACCTAGATCACGGTCCATTCATGTCAGACACTCTACGTGCAGATAGCACAGTAGATCGCATCTCTGCATTGGTAGAAATCTACCGCATGATGCGTCCTGGCGAGCCACCAACGAAAGAAGCTGCAGAGTCTCTATTCGAAAGCCTATTCTTCTCTGAAGAACGTTACGACCTATCAACTGTAGGCCGTATGAAGTTCAACAGCTCTATCGAGCGTGAAGAAGAAGAAGAGCGCGGTACTCTGGATGAATCAGACATCATCGAAGTGATGAAGAAACTGATTGGTATCCGTAACGGTATTGGTGAAGTGGACGATATCGACCACCTTGGCAACCGTCGTATCCGTTCTGTAGGTGAAATGGCAGAAAACCAATTCCGTGTTGGTCTAGTTCGTGTAGAACGTGCCGTTAAAGAGCGCCTAAGCCTTGGTGACCTTGATGCAATCATGCCTCAAGATCTTATCAACGCTAAGCCGATCTCTGCTGCAGTTAAAGAATTCTTTGGCTCTTCACAGCTTTCACAGTTCATGGACCAAAACAACCCATTGTCAGAAGTTACGCACAAACGTCGTATCTCTGCTTTAGGTCCTGGTGGTCTTACTCGTGAGCGCGCAGGCTTCGAAGTACGTGACGTTCACGTAACTCACTACGGTCGTCTATGTCCGATCGAAACGCCTGAAGGTCCAAACATCGGTCTAATTAACTCGCTATCTGCGTTTGCACGTTGTAACGATTACGGTTTCCTAGAAACTCCGTACCGTCGTGTAGTAGATGGTGTAGTAACAGAAGAAGTTGATTACCTGTCTGCAATCCAGGAAGGTCAATTCGTAATCGCGCAAGCAAACACCATTCTTACTGAAGAAGGTACGTTTGCAGATGAGCTAATCACAGCTCGTCAAAAAGGTGAATCTGGTCTTCACCCACGCGATCACGTTGACTACATGGACGTTGCGACAAACCAAGTAGTATCTATCGCTGCTTCGCTTATCCCGTTCCTAGAACACGATGATGCGAACCGTGCATTGATGGGTGCCAACATGCAACGTCAAGCTGTACCAACACTTAAGGCTGATAAGCCTCTAGTAGGTACAGGTATCGAACGTAACATCGCAGTTGACTCTGGTGTTACAGCGGTTGCTAAACGTGGTGGTCAAGTTCAGTCTGTAGACGCTTCTCGTATCGTAGTTAAGGTTAACGAAGATGAATTGGTACCTGGCGAAGCTGGTATCGATATCTACAACCTAACTAAGTACACGCGTTCGAACCAAAACACATGTATTAACCAACGTCCAACTGTACTTCCTGGTGAACCAGTTGCACGCGGCGATGTTCTTGCTGATGGTCCTTCAACAGACCTTGGTGAACTAGCTCTTGGCCAAAACATGCGTATCGCATTCATGCCTTGGAACGGTTACAACTTCGAAGACTCGATCTTAGTATCTGAGCGCGTAGTTCAAGAAGACCGTTTCACGACAATCCACATCCAAGAACTATCTTGTGTGGCTCGTGATACTAAGCTGGGTTCTGAAGAGATCACAGCTGATATTCCAAACGTAGGTGAGTCTGCTCTGTCTAAACTAGACGAGTCAGGTATCGTTTACATTGGTGCTGAAGTTAAGGGTGGCGACATCCTAGTTGGTAAAGTAACCCCTAAAGGTGAAACTCAACTGACTCCTGAAGAGAAGCTACTACGTGCAATCTTCGGTGAGAAAGCATCTGATGTTAAAGATACTTCTCTACGTGTACCAAACTCTGTTTCGGGTACTATCATCGATGTACAAGTCTTCACTCGCGATGGCGTAGAGAAAGACAAGCGTGCACTTGAAATCGAACAGATGCAGCTTAAAGAAGCTAAGAAAGACCTAACTGAAGAGTTCCAAATTCTTGAGGGTGGCCTTCTTAACCGTGTTAAAGCTGTACTTCTGTCTGGTGGTTACTCTGAAGCTAAGCTTGATACTATCGGTCGTAAGCAATGGCTAGAGCAAGTTCTAGAAGACGATGCGCTACAAACACAGCTTGAGCAACTTGCTGAGCAGTGGGATGAGCTAAAAGCAGACTTCGATAAGAAGTTTGAAACTAAGCGTCGTAAAATCACTCAAGGTGATGATCTAGCGCCTGGCGTTCTTAAGATTGTTAAAGTTTACCTAGCGGTTAAACGTCGTATCCAACCTGGTGATAAGATGGCCGGTCGTCACGGTAACAAAGGTGTAATCTCTAAGATTAACCCTGTTGAAGACATGCCATACGATGAGAAAGGTCAGCCTGTAGACATCGTACTTAACCCGCTGGGTGTACCATCGCGTATGAACATCGGTCAGATCCTAGAAGTTCACTTAGGTTTGGCTGCGAAAGGTATCGGTGACAAGATCAACCAAATGGTTAAGGAACAACAAGAACTGCATAAGTTCCGTGAGTTCCTACAGAAGGTTTACGATCTTGGTGATACTCGTCAGAAAGTTGATATTGCTGAACTGTCTGATGATCAAGTTCGTACACTGATCAAGAACCTACGTGGCGGTCTACCGATTGCTACTCCTGTGTTCGACGGTGCTTCTGAGTCTCTAATCAAAGAACTACTTAAACTGGGTGATCTGCCAGAATCTGGTCAGCTTAAACTGTTTGATGGTCGTACTGGTGATTCGTTTGAGCGTCCTGTAACTGTTGGTTACATGTACATGCTGAAACTGAACCACTTGGTTGATGACAAGATGCATGCTCGTTCAACTGGTTCTTACAGCCTAGTAACTCAGCAACCACTTGGTGGTAAAGCTCAGTTCGGTGGTCAGCGTTTCGGTGAGATGGAAGTATGGGCACTAGAAGCATACGGTGCTGCATATACTCTACAAGAAATGCTAACAGTTAAGTCAGATGACGTTAACGGCCGTACTAAGATGTATAAGAACATCGTAGACGGTAACCATAGCATGGAACCTGGTATGCCTGAGTCGTTCAACGTACTGTTGAAAGAGATTCGCTCGCTAGGTATCAACATCGAGCTAGAAGACGAAGAGTAATCCCTCCTCTTTTTAAAAGAAGATAGGATTATTTGGTAAAAGGGAGCTTGCTACAGCAGTGAGCTCCTTTAACTCCTTACAGGAGCTGAATGTGAAAGACTTATTAAACTTTCTAAAAGCACAGCATAAGACCGAAGAATTTGATGCAATCAAAATCGGTCTATCTTCACCAGACATGATCCGTTCATGGTCTTTCGGTGAAGTTAAAAAGCCGGAAACAATTAACTATCGTACGTTCAAACCTGAACGTGATGGTCTGTTCTGTGCACGTATTTTTGGTCCAGTTAAAGACTACGAATGTCTTTGTGGCAAATACAAGCGCCTGAAGCACCGTGGTGTTATCTGTGAGAAGTGTGGCGTTGAAGTTACACAAACTAAAGTTCGTCGTGACCGTATGGGCCATATCGAGCTAGCTTCACCAGTTGCTCACATCTGGTTCCTAAAATCACTACCGTCTCGTATCGGTCTACTAATGGATATCCCTCTACGTGATATCGAACGTGTTCTTTACTTCGAGATGTACGTAGTAACTGAACCAGGTATGACTGATCTAGAAAAATCTCAGATGCTTACTGAAGAAGAGTATCTGGATCGTCTAGAAGAGTGGGGTGACGAATTCACTGCTAAGATGGGTGCTGAAGCGATCAAAGATCTGCTTGCAACAATGGACCTTCATCAAGAAGTGGAAGAAATGCGCGAAGAGTTAGAAACAACTAACTCAGAAACTAAGCGTAAAAAAGTTACTAAGCGCCTGAAGCTAGTTGAAGCGTTCATTGCATCGGGTAACGATCCGCAATGGATGATTCTGACTGTACTTCCGGTTCTGCCGCCAGATCTACGTCCTCTAGTACCACTAGATGGCGGTCGTTTTGCGACTTCAGATCTGAACGACCTTTACCGTCGTGTGATCAACCGTAACAACCGTTTGAAGCGTCTTCTAGAGCTAGCTGCTCCGGACATCATCGTACGTAACGAAAAGCGTATGCTGCAAGAGTCTGTTGATGCACTTCTAGATAACGGTCGTCGTGGTCGTGCTATCACTGGTTCTAACAAGCGTCCTCTGAAATCTCTTGCTGATATGATCAAGGGTAAACAAGGTCGTTTCCGTCAGAACCTTCTAGGTAAACGTGTAGACTACTCTGGCCGTTCTGTAATCACAGTAGGTCCATACCTTCGTCTACATCAGTGTGGTCTTCCTAAGAAGATGGCACTTGAGCTATTTAAGCCGTTCATCTACAGCAAGCTAGAAACTCGTGGCATGGCTACGACAATCAAAGCTGCTAAGAAGATGGTAGAGCGCGAAGAAGCTATCGTTTGGGATATCCTAGACGAAGTCATCCGTGAACACCCAGTACTACTTAACCGTGCACCTACACTTCACCGTCTAGGTATCCAAGCGTTTGAACCAGTACTAATCGAAGGTAAAGCGATTCAGCTTCACCCACTAGTGTGTGCGGCATACAATGCCGACTTCGATGGTGACCAAATGGCGGTGCACGTGCCTCTAACTCTAGAAGCACAGCTTGAAGCACGTACACTGATGATGTCGACGAATAACATTCTGTCGCCAGCGTCAGGTGATCCGATCATCGTACCTTCTCAGGACGTTGTATTGGGTCTTTACTACATGACACGTGACAAGATCAACGTGAAAGGCGAAGGTATGTACCTTGCTGGCCCTGCTGAGGCTGAAAAGGCATACCGTACTAAGACTGCTGAGCTACACGCTCGCGTTAAAGTACGTATCACCGAGACTGTAGTAGACGAAGATGGTAACAGCACTACTGAAACGAAGATGGTTGATACAACTGTCGGCCGTGCAATGCTATGGCAAATCGTTCCAGCAGGCCTACCGTACAGCATCGTTAACCAAAAGTTAGGTAAGAAGCAGATCTCTACTCTTCTTAACGAGTGTTACCGTAAGCTTGGTCTAAAAGATACAGTAGTATTTGCTGACCAAATCATGTACGCAGGTTTTGCATACGCTGCACTTTCTGGTGTTTCTGTAGGTATCGACGATATGGTTGTACCTCAAGCGAAATACGATGAAATTGAATCTGCTGAAGAAGAAGTTCGCGAAATCCAAGAGCAATTCCAATCTGGTCTTGTTACTGCGGGTGAGCGTTACAACAAAGTTATCGATATCTGGGCATCTACGAATGACCGCGTTGCGAAAGCAATGATGGATAACCTATCTTCTGAAACAGTTATCAACCGTGACGGCGAAGAAGAACAGCAAGAATCGTTCAACAGCATCTACATGATGGCCGACTCGGGCGCACGTGGTTCTGCAGCTCAGATTCGTCAGCTAGCAGGTATGCGTGGTCTGATGGCGCGTCCAGATGGTTCAATCATCGAAACGCCGATCACAGCGAACTTTAAAGAAGGTCTAAACGTCCTTCAGTACTTTATCTCAACGCACGGTGCTCGTAAGGGTCTTGCGGATACAGCACTGAAAACAGCAAACTCGGGTTACCTAACTCGTCGTCTAGTAGACGTTGCTCAAGACGTTGTAGTACACGAACATGACTGTGGCACGCATGAAGGTATCGACATGATGCCTCACATCGAAGGTGGTGACGTTAAAGTTGCACTTTCTGAGCTTGCTCTTGGTCGTGTAGTAGCTGAAGACGTTCTTAAGCCTGGTACTGAAGATGTACTGATTCCACGTAATACTCTGATTGATGAGAAGTGGTGTCAAATCATGGAAGATAACTCAGTAGATAGCATGAAAGTGCGCTCTGTAGTTACCTGTGATGCAGACTTCGGTTGTTGTGCACAGTGTTACGGTCGTGACCTAGCACGTGGTCACCTAGTGAACCAAGGTGAAGCAGTTGGTGTTATTGCTGCACAATCTATCGGTGAACCGGGTACACAGCTAACGATGCGTACGTTCCACATCGGTGGTGCGGCATCTACTGCAGCAGCAGAGAACAGCATCCAAGCTAAGACAACTGGTACTGTGAAACTTCACAATGCTAAGTTCGTAGTTAACAAAGATAAGAAACTGGTTATCACTTCTCGTGCATCTGAGATGACGATTATTGATGAATTCGGCCGTACTAAAGAGAAGCACAAACTTCCTTACGGTTCGATGCTAACCAAAGGCGACAACGCAGCAGTTACTGCTGGTGAAGTTGTAGCTAACTGGGAAGCGCATACCATGCCAATCATCACTGAAGTGGCAGGTCGTATCCAATTCGTAGATATGATCGATGGTATTACAGTTTCTCGTCAAACTGACGATCTAACTGGTCTTTCTTCAAGTGAAGTTACAGACGCAGCAGCTCGCCCAGCAGCAGGTAAAGATATGCGTCCAGCTATCAAACTTGTTGATGAGCAAGGTAACGACGTAATGATCCCTGGTACTGATATGCCAGCTCACTACTTCCTACCTGGCAAAGCGATTGTAAACATCGAAGATGGCGCTGAAGTTGGCATCGGTGACACACTATCTCGTATCCCTCAAAAATCGAGCGGAAACAAAGATATCACCGGTGGTCTACCACGCGTAGCTGACCTATTCGAAGCTCGTAAGCCTAAAGAGCCTGCGATCCTTGCTGAGCACACAGGTACTGTGTCTTTCGGTAAAGAAACGAAAGGTAAGCGTCGTCTAGTAATCACTCGTGAAGGCGGTGACGCTTACGAAGAGATGATTCCTAAGCATCGTCAATTGAACGTGTTCGAAGGTGAGAAGATTGAACGTGGTGATGTAATCGCCGACGGTCCTGAAACTCCACACGATATTCTGCGTCTACGTGGTATCCACGCAGTAACTCAGTACATCGCGAACGAAGTTCAAGAAGTTTACCGCTTACAAGGCGTAAAGATTAACGATAAGCACATCGAGACTATCGTTCGTCAAATGCTACGTAAGTGTACAATCACTCATTCTGGTGACTCTCCGTTCCTACCTGGCGAACAAGTTGAGTACCACAATGTTAAGATTGCTAACCGTAAGCTAGAAGCTGAAGGTAAAGAACTAGTACGTTTCGAACGTGACCTACTAGGTATTACTAAAGCATCTCTTGCAACTGAGTCATTCATCTCAGCTGCATCGTTCCAAGAAACGACTCGCGTACTAACAGAAGCTGCGGTTTCTGGTAAGCGTGATGACCTTCGCGGTCTGAAAGAGAACGTAATTGTTGGTCGTCTGATCCCAGCTGGTACTGGTTTCGCATACCACCAAGAGCGTCAAAAGCAACGTGAAGAAGAGCAAGAAGGTCCTTCAGCTGAACAAGCTACTGACAATCTAGCAGCACTTCTAAACGCTGGTTTCTCTTCAGAAGAGTAAGCTCTACGAGTAGTCTCTAAGAGATAAGAAAAAGGCACCTTCGGGTGCCTTTTTTGTATCTGGCGCATAGGTGTTTAACGAGAGGCCTATCGTTCAGAATCAGATAGGTTTGATTGCTTTCTTAGCTGGTGGACTTAGTCGCGAGTACTTTCTCGAAGGCATTTTTGGGTGTTTGCAGGGAGATCATGAGGATGAAACTGGTGACAAGTGTTACGTCTGGTTGTCGCAAAACATCAGAGTAGGGACGAATCAATAGGCTCTGGTAGAAGAGTTGGATGTTTTAGGTAACGCTACAGACAAAACAAAAAGCTTGCACTGAGGCAAGCTTAGAAGGTGTTAAGCCATTACGCCCCTGGTGGAACCGCTAGACTGTCGGCAATTTGTTGTATCAGCTGGTCTTCAACCGCAAACCTCGCCTCAAGAATCTCACCAACGAGTGACAGCTCACTATCAAAGCTTTCTAATGTATCGGTCGCTTCAATGGCAGCGTATTTATCGGTGAAGTTGAGCAGTGGATCTGTGGTAAGAACGATATGACCATAAGATTGGTTGATTTCGTCTGTTGCTTTGAAGCCAGTAGACTGCCATTTGTCCATCACCATGTCATAGATTTTGAAATGACCTTCGGAGATGTAATCAACAAGATGTTGGCTGAATTTTTGGAGCTCTTCTGGAGAAGGCAGTTCGGTGATTGCAGTTGCTTTCGACGATGAAGGCTGTAGAGCGGCAAGCTTACAATACTCAACGATTAGAGACTGTCGAGTTTCGAGCCAATGATCGATGACCTCATTAGAGCCACCCCATTGTTCTTGTATTTGTTTGAATTTATTTAGCATGACCATGTCCTCATGATCTGATCACAACCTTGTGATCAAGTAATTGCCTAAGCAGGGTCCGTTTTATTGGTAGCTACTAAAAGTAATAGCTTGAAATATTCTCTGCTACAACTCTAGTATGAAATTAGATTGCCAGTAAAATGAACGAACTGCAAGCAATGAGGCATAGGGATGTTAAAAAAAAGTGATAACAAAATGACAGAGCAAGCTTATTGGTGCGTCGTTTCTGGTAGTGATATTTGGGTTAATAATGATCAGTTTCCGTTTGGCTCTGCTGAAGAGCTTGGGCTGAGTGTTGAGCATGCAATCTGTATTGGTCAGCATCAAGGTCGTAAGGTGTATTGGCTCAACGACTGTGATGTGGAGAATGAGCTGAGCATGGTCAGCCTAAGAGAGTTACTGCACTGGCCTGAAGCGAGTTTCTTGACTGCAAGCAAAGCCATCCAATATGGGCATATGACTCAAAGTATGCGTTTTTGCCCTCAGTGTGGTGGTCGAAATCATCTCAACCATAACCAGGTGGCGATGCAGTGTGGAGATTGCCGCACACTTCATTACCCTCGTATCTTCCCATGCATCATTGTCGCTGTACGAAAGGACAACAAGATATTGCTTGCACAGCACCCAAGACATAAAACAGGTATGTATACCGTGATAGCGGGCTTCCTAGAGGTCGGAGAAACCCTAGAGAAGTGTGTGGCAAGAGAAGTAAAAGAAGAAACGGGTATCGATGTCGATAATATTCGTTACTTTGGCAGCCAGCCGTGGGCGTTTCCATCGAGTATGATGATGGGCTTTCTTGCAGATTATGCTGGTGGTACGCTTAAGCCAGACTACAGCGAGTTATCGGATGCTCAATGGTTTGACGTAACAAGCCTACCTGATGTTGCCCCTGTAGGAACCATTGCGAGACAGTTGATTGAGAAAACCGTTGATGACGCGATGAAAGATGCCGTTATGGAGCAGGTGTTAGAGCACTAATTTGCCTGTGATAGTATTTGGCCTATAAGTGGTCAAAAGCGAAAAAAAACCCTCCACAAGTGGAGGGGGTAAGTAAGATGTCGTTATGAGATGCTGAGTAGTGACTACTCAGATGTTATAATTGTAATTTTCGCTAGCGAACAAATTTTTAACATGCCCCCGCAATTGGGTGCAAATTAAGCATTGATTTAAAAGTTAATAACTTGATCTAGGTTGCAAAGCACACAGCTTTTACCCTTCAATCAGTGTTAGAATACTTGCCATCAAAACTAGACAAGATTGAATTGGAATTTAACGGAATGACCGAATTAAAAAACGATCGCTATTTACGCGCACTTTTAAAACAGCCTGTTGATTACACACCGGTATGGATGATGCGCCAAGCTGGCCGCTATCTTCCTGAGTATAAAGCAACGCGCGCTGAAGCAGGCGATTTCATGTCTTTGTGCAAAAACGCTGAACTGGCATCAGAAGTAACACTTCAACCTTTACGTCGTTTCCCGCTTGATGCGGCAATCTTGTTCTCAGACATCCTAACTATCCCTGATGCAATGGGCTTAGGTTTGTACTTTGAAACAGGTGAAGGTCCTAAGTTTGAGCGTCCTATCACGTGTAAAGCTGACGTAGAGAAGATTGGCCTACCTGATCCAGAAGGTGAGCTTCAATACGTAATGAATGCCGTTCGTCAGATCCGTAAAGACCTGAAAGGCGAAGTGCCTCTGATTGGTTTCTCTGGTAGCCCATGGACTCTAGCGACATACATGGTTGAAGGTGGAAGCTCTAAAGCATTCACTAAGATCAAAAAGATGATGTACGCAGAACCACAAACGCTGCATCTGCTTCTAGACAAGCTGGCTGACAGTGTTATCGAATACCTGAACGCGCAAATTAAAGCGGGTGCTCAATCGGTAATGGTATTTGATACATGGGGTGGTGTGCTGACTCCTCGTGACTACAACCTATTCTCACTGCAATACATGCACAAAATCGTTGATGGCCTAATCCGTGAAAACGAAGGTCGTCGTGTACCAGTGACTCTGTTCACTAAGAACGGTGGCATGTGGCTAGAATCTATCGCAGCAACAGGTTGTGATGCGGTTGGTCTAGACTGGACAATCAACATCGCAGATGCAAAAGCTCGCATCGGCGACAAAGTTGCTCTGCAAGGCAACATGGATCCTTCAATGCTTTACGCTCAGCCTGAACGTATTCGTGAAGAAGTGGGCAGCATCCTAGAAGGCTTCGGCGACGGTGGTACAGGTCATGTATTTAACCTAGGCCACGGTATCCACTTAGATGTACCGCCAGAGAACGCAGGTATATTCGTTGACGCTGTTCACGAATTATCTAAGCCTTACCACAAGTAATTCTGAGTAAGATGATTGAAAGCGCTGTTGGGAAACCAACGGCGCTTTTTTATTGCCTGAAATTGGTATTTGATCGCGGTTTAATCTTGTTGTGTGCAGTTAATTAGGCATTTGGATCATGGTAGGCCAAATGCTCTGAGATATGTTTCCTGATATAGGGAATGACTTCACTTTCAAACCAAGGGTTCTTCTTTAGCCAGATATTATTGCGTGGCGAAGGGTGAGGTAATGGCAAAAACTCAGGCGCCCACCTTTGCCAATCTCGCACGGTTTCGGTCAGTGTGCTGGTGGTTTTGTTTGTTAGGTAATGGTTTTGTGCGTACTGGCCAATCAGCAGTGTCATTTGAATATTGGGTAGAGATTGCAGCACTTTGTTATGCCAAAGCTCCGCGCACTCTTTGCGTGGTGGCAGATCGCCACTCTTTCCTTTACCTGGATAACAAAACCCCATAGGCACAATCGCGACCTTTTGCTCGTCGTAAAAAGTATCGCTATCTATCCCTAACCATTCTCTTAATCTCTCACCACTGGCATCATTCCAAGGGATCGACGACTCATGCACCTTGATGCCCGGTGCTTGACCTATGATCAGTAAGCGTGCGTTTGGGTGTGCTTGAATCACTGGATTGGCGCCGTGCGAGAGGTGAGGCTCACATGCTCGGCATTGTCGTATCTCTTTAAGTAACGAAGAGGACATCAGTAACCTTTATCAAAATCGATGACATGATTAAGTGTAAAACCATCTCGCCACTGTTTGTAATTCTCTGCGAAGATCTCTACCACCTGTCTTGGCTCACTGAGTGCAGCAATGTGTGGCGTAATCGTCACTTGCGGTAGTTTCCAGAAAGGGTGTTCCTGAGAGAGGGGCTCACTTTCAAATACATCTAAAAATGCGTGTTCTACCCATCTGTTTTTTATGGCGAGCAGCAAGGACTTATTGTCTAGGCATTCACCTCTACCGACATTGAACAGCAGCACATTCGAGCAGTAACCTAAGGTCGTTTGATTGAGTAATTGATAGGTTTCAGGCGTTGATGGCAAAGTATTCACCACAATATCGGCCTGCTTAAGGGCAGCCTCTATCTCATTGATGTGGAAAGTCTCTTTAAAGGCTTCTTGTTTGGATGGGATACCCGTACGGTTGACACCTATGGTATGAATACCAAAAGCCGCCGCGGTTTTTGCCAAATGACTGCCAATTGACCCTGTTCCTAAAATCACCATAGTTTTGTCAGTTAAGCTAGTATAAAGCTGTGGCTGCCAGTTTCGTTGTTGTTGATGCTGGTGGTAATGAGGGAAGTGTCTACAGTGACTGATTGTGTAACCCAACACGTATTCTGCGATAGCCGGGCCAAAGATGCCTTTGACGTTGGTTAGCGTATAGTCCTGACGCAGATCTGGCTGCGTGAGTTTATTGATTCCAGCATAGGTACTCTGTACCCAGTCTAGCTCTTTAAACTCGCCGAGGCGTTCTGCGATTAGAGGCGGTGATGCCAAGACAATCTGTGCTGATTTGGGGTTTCGAGTGATTTCTAGGTCGGGTAAATCCTGGTTTAGAATCAGTTGCGTATAGGTATCGTCATGCTCAGTAAGAATATAGAGCTTATTCGTAAAATTGTTCATCGGCTTACCTTTTCCCCCCAGGGTTTATCAAGTACACTTTCGCTGTCTTTTTCTGCAATTATTGAGTGACTATGCTTCAGAATCCACTGCAGGTTCGTCTTGAAAAGTTAGAACCTTGGCAACAAATTACCTTTATGGCGTGTCTATGTGAGCGTATGTACCCTAACTATGCCATGTTTTGTGAGAATACAGAATTTGCGGAAGCTCGAATCTATCGTGATGTTTTGGATAGCATTTGGGAAATCTTGACGGTTAAAACAGCAAAGGTGAACTTTGAGCGTCAACTTGAGAAGGTTGAAGAGCTATTCCCTAGCGGTGATGATTTTGATTTTTATGGTGTTTACCCAGCAATGGACGCATGCCAAGGCCTAGCAACGCTAATTCATGGCCTGCTTGACCGTGAACATATGTTGGAAGCGGTAATTAAAGTGAGTCAACAATCGGTGAAGACGGTTGCTGAGCTTGAGTTTGCTCAAGGCGCTGAAGAAGTGACCAACGAAAACCAGAAAGAAAACGAAGCGGTATGTGAAGAGTGGGACGTTCAGTGGGCCATTTTCCGACCTCTACGTGAAACGACTGAGCGTGACTTAGAGCTGATCAAAGATCTACGCCACGAACTGCGTGAAGACCCAGTCAGTAACATTGGTGTTGCGCTATAATTCGCAATTGCACCAAAGCATGAATAAAAACAAAGGCTCCCTAGGGAGCCTTTGTTGTATCTGACGGTCTCAAATTTAGATTAAGCGTCTTTTTTGTCTTCGTTCTGCGCTTTATCTTTTGAGGCGTCGTCGTCCGTTGATTTTGCGTCTGAGGCATCGTTGTCTGTTGGAGTTTCTTCCTCTAGCTCGTCCTCTTCATCGCGGTTTTCGATAACACCGTGTGTCTCTTTCCACTTCTCCCAGCGTTGAAACGCCAGTTCTTGCATGTCGGTGGTTTTATCCGCTTCGTCGACGATCTCTTCACCTACAAGGTGCTCAAAGATATCTTCTAGGGTGATGATGCCCTGAATAGTGCCGTATTCGTCCACAACTAAAGACAGTTGCAGGCGGTTTGCCATCATCTGGTCAAAGGCCTTAGCCAAGCCCATGTTGTTCAGCAACACGTGGATAGGGCGCATTACTTCACCCAGAGCTTTTTCACCACAACCGGCTTGCTGCAATCTAAACAGCTCTAGGCGGTGAACAAAACCGATGATGTTGTCACTCTGCTCACTGTAAACCAACGGACGTGAGAATGGCGTGTCTTTATGTTGTTCTAGGAACGTGTTCACACTCATTTCCGCATCAACACGGAATACTACTGGGCGCGGCGTCATTACCTGAGTCACGGGTACATCTTGAATACCCAGTAGGTTGCTCAGGATTTTTGATTCGCCTTCTGCAAACTCGCCACTCTCTTTTGCCAAGATCGCCATTGCAGATAACTCATCACGCATTTTTGGTGCTTGGTGGCCACGAGCAAGACGTTTGGTGATCTGTTCTGAGAACCATACAAACGGTGTTAGGAAGAACACCATCCAACGAAGCACGCTTGCCGAAGCAGGAGCAAGTTGACGCCAGTAGGTTGCGCCAATGGTCTTTGGAACAATTTCAGACAATACCAAGATACCCAGCGTTAGCACGGCAGAGAAGACACCTAACCATTGGCTACCAAAAACGACAGCCGCTTGTGCACCTGCTGTCGCAGCACCGATAGTATGCGCGATGGTGTTGAGCGTTAAAATTGACGCAAGCGGGCGGTCAATATCTGTTTTCAGTTTGTCTAAAGACTCTGCTGCAGGGTGCCCATTTTGTTTTAGTTGAGCAATGTAGCTCGGACTAATACTCAAAAGTACAGCTTCCAAAACAGAACAAATGAAAGAAACTCCAATAGCAATGGAGACGTAAATAGTTAGCAGCAGCATGTTTGCCCTTAAATTAAATTGTACGCTTTAGCAGCGATTCAGCGTGGATTATAGTGAAAAAGTAGTGGCTAGGTCATCATTAATTTTGCTCTCAGCCCCTTTTAAACAAGGACTTGCTTAATAAAATCAGTAACAAATTGTGAGTTATTACTCATATTATGGCTAAAACTACGGCATTAGAGCTAAAGATCGACGACAAACCTTTGCCAGATGGGGCATTTATGTTTTAGAGTGAATTGAATTCAAAAATACAAAGAAGGGAAACCTAAAATGAACAAGACTCAATTAATCGACTTTATTGCTGAAAAAGCGGACCTTTCTAAAGCACAAGCTAAAGCTGCTCTAGAAGCGACTCTTGGCGGTGTTACAGATGCTCTTAAAGATGGCGATCAAGTTCAGCTAATTGGTTTTGGTACTTTTAAAGTAAACCACCGTGCAGCTCGCACTGGTCGTAACCCAAAAACTGGTGATGAGATCCAAATCGCTGCTGCAAATGTTCCAGCATTTGTTGCAGGTAAAGCGCTGAAAGATTCAGTGAAATAATCTAAACTGTACCGAGGTAGTCGTATTCCACCTCGGTACAGGTTTTTATGAAAAAAGCATTTCTTCTCGTTTCACTATTATCTACATTTCTTATTGGCTGTTCTTCAACAAGCCCTCGCAAAAACCTAGAGCAATTTGAAACTCACACCGGCGGCCAAGTCATGGGCGACGCGACAAGTTTCTACTGGGTTACAAACAAGCTAACACAACCTCATACTTCAGCTGACTACGTCACTGTCGGTGATTACGGCTGGTATCAAACCGACTATGCTTGGTCAGAAGGCGTGCTTCGTGAATTTATTCGTGAAGGCGAGCAGCGTAATTCTTCGAATGAGCTTGTTCCTTATCGTGTCCATGTGCGTTTCAATAAGTCAGGCGAAGCTGTGTATCAACAGTATCGTATCGACAGCAAAATTTTACCTATCCAAGCTAAGCAACTTGAAAACTATCAGAAAGAAGCTAAATCGGTTCTAGAAACTACGATGAAACAGGATGACGAAGGGCTCAGACTGGTTCAAGGGTATTGGAATGGCAGCTCTTTTGAAACGTGCGCTGGTGGTGAGTTTGATCGCTTTGAATTTAACCAGACCTTACCAAGCTTCGTGATCAACCGACTAGCAACTGTGGAAAGTTATGCAGCGTTTCTTGGCAGTGATTCACTGGGTAAGATGAGTGTGGAAGAGTTGCTGATGCTAGCTGAAGACAGCCATGATTGTGTCGTTAGGCCATCATTGTTGAAAGAATAGCGATCAATTCAAGGGTTGAGAGTGTTTAGCCTACTGTAGGCCAAATGCTGATTTGTCTGTACAGGTACAGATTCTTAGTAAAGATTGAGTAATAAAAAAGGCGCCTATTGAGGTGCCTTTTGCTGTTATTCGCTTACTGTTATTGGAAAGTAAGCGAGTAACAAGATTGATTACTGCTCTTGCTCGCGCGCAATCGCACGGTAACCAATGTCATTGCGGTGGAACATACCATTCCAGCTAACTTGCTTAGTCAACGCGTAAGCGCGCTCTTGAGCTTCAGAAACCGTGTTACCCAGTGCCGTTGCACAAAGTACACGACCACCGTTTGTCACCACATCGCCAGCTTCGTTATTTGTCGTACCCGCGTGGAAAACTTTTTGGCCTTCAACTTCACTTGTTGGTAGTGAAATAACGTCACCTTTTGCGTAGTCAGCAGGGTAACCGCCAGCCGCAAGAACAACACCGATAGAAGCGCGTGGATCCCACTTTGACTCTGCTTCGTCTAGTTTCTCGTCGATCGCCATTAGGCAAAGCTCAACAAGGTCTGACTCCATACGCATCATGATAGGTTGCGTTTCTGGATCGCCGAAGCGGCAGTTGTATTCGATAACTTTAGGTGTGCCGTCAGCATCGATCATTAGGCCAGCGTAAAGGAAACCCGTGTAAGGTGCGCCTTCGGCATCCATACCACGTACCGTTGGGTAGATAACTTCCTCAAGGATACGGTTGTGGATTTCAGGCGTCACAACTGGAGCAGGAGAGTAAGCACCCATGCCGCCAGTATTAGGACCAGTGTCTTTGTCGCCAACACGTTTGTGATCTTGGCTGGTGGCCATAGGAAGCACGCTAGAACCGTCAACCATTACGATGAAACTTGCTTCTTCGCCTTCAAGGAACTCTTCGATAACCACGCGGCTGCCAGCTTCGCCAAATACGTTGCCTGCTAGCATGTCTTTGATTGCGTCTTCAGCCTCTTCAAGCGTCATCGCAACGATAACGCCTTTACCTGCCGCAAGACCGTCTGCTTTTACTACGATTGGAGCGCCTTGCTCACGGACGTAAGCGATAGCTGGCTCAATCTCAGTGAAGTTTGCGTAGTAACCCGTTGGGATGTCATGGCGAGCTAGGAAGTCTTTAGTGAATGCTTTCGAACCTTCAAGCTGTGCTGCTGCTTGAGTTGGACCAAAGATTGGCAGACCCACTTCGCGGAATGCATCAACCACGCCAATTACTAATGGTGCTTCCGGGCCAACGATGGTCAGTTCGATTTTTTTCTCTTGAGCAAACGCGACTAAACCAGCGATGTCTTCAACGCCGATGTTTACGTTCTCAAGTTTCGGCTCAAGTGCAGTACCAGCGTTACCTGGAGCGATGAATACCGTTTCAACATTTGGGTTTTGTGCCGCTTTCCAACCAAGTGCGTGCTCACGACCGCCAGCACCAATAATCAATACATTCATTTATTTATCCTTTGATAGCTGCGCCATATTGCTAATCTCTGTGTCGAGCTTGCTCATTTATACTTATAAATTCCGCGAGCTCTCCTTGACCTTATCAATATGGCTTTGCTCTAAAATGAAAATTTCTAAAACTAAGAGTATTTCAAATTAGCTAAATTAAATAAGTTTTGCTCAAAGTAGTTGGTGATGTGGCTAGGCAGCAATTGAGCCCATCCCCGGGGAGCATAGTCTGCTATGTGACCGGGGTGGGCGAAAGCAGCTAACGACGCCACAGTGCCAAATACGAAGAGGAAATTAGTGGCGGAAGTGACGCATGCCTGTGAAAATCATCGCCATGCCGTGTTCGTCTGCTGCTGCGATGACTTCGTCATCACGCATAGAGCCGCCCGGTTGGATAACACACTTGATGCCAGCTTCTGCTGCCGCGTCGATACCGTCACGGAATGGGAAGAATGCATCTGATGCCATCACACAACCTTCAACCTGTAGACCTTCGTCTGCCGCTTTGATGCCTGCGATTTTCGCAGAGTAAACGCGGCTCATTTGGCCTGCGCCTACACCAATCGTCATATCGCCTTTCGAGTAAACGATAGCGTTAGATTTCACGTACTTCGCTACTTTCCAGCAGAATAGCGCGTCTTTTAGCTCTTCAGCTGTAGGTTGGCGCTTAGAAACCACTTTAAGGTCGTCTTCAGATACCATGCCTTGGTCGCGGTCTTGAACTAGCAAACCACCGTTAACGCGTTTCACGTCAAAGCCAGTTGTCTTAGTTGTCCATTCGCCACACTCAAGTAGGCGAAGGTTTTTCTTAGCCGCTACGATTTCTACTGCTTCAGCAGAAACAGAAGGTGCAATAATTACTTCAACGAATTGACGTTCAGTAATAGCCGTTGCTGTTGCTGCGTCTAGTTCACGGTTGAAAGCGATGATGCCGCCAAATGCAGACGTTGGGTCTGTTTTGAATGCACGGTCGTAAGCTTCTAGGATGTCTTCACCTAGTGCTACACCACATGGGTTGGCGTGCTTAACAATCACACATGCTGGCTGGTCGAACTCTTTCACACACTCAAGTGCTGCGTCAGTGTCCGCGATGTTGTTGTAAGAAAGCGCTTTACCTTGAATTTGGCGAGCAGTAGAAACTGATGCTTCTTCAGGGTTTGCTTCAACATAGAATGCTGCTGCTTGGTGGCTGTTTTCACCGTAGCGCATGTCTTGTTTCTTCTCGAACTGTTGGTTGAACGTGCGAGGGAATTTGCTTTCTTCGTCACCTTCCTTGTTCTCACCGTAAGATGGAACCATAGTGCCGAAGTAGTTTGCGATCATGCCGTCGTAAGAAGCGGTGTGCTCGAATGCTGCGATAGCGAGGTCGAAGCGAGTCTCTAGTGTTAGAGATTTCTCGTTCGCGTCCATTTCAGCGACAACGCGCTCGTAGTCGTGTGCGTTAACAACAATAGTGACGTCTTTGTGGTTTTTCGCTGCAGAGCGAACCATTGTTGGACCGCCGATGTCGATGTTCTCAACAGCGTCAGCAAGAGTACAACCTTCTTTAGCAACGGTTTCTGCGAATGGGTATAGGTTTACAACAACCATATCGATAGGGTTGATACCGTGAGTTTCCATCACGTCATCATCTTGACCACGACGGCCTAGAACACCACCATGAACTTTTGGGTGCAGAGTCTTAACACGGCCATCCATCATTTCTGGGAAACCAGTGTAGTCAGATACTTCTGTAACAGAGATGCCTTTTTCAGCAAGCAGGCGAGCAGTACCACCGGTAGATAGGATATCTACACCACGGTTAGCAAGAGCTTGTGCAAATTCAACGATACCAGTTTTGTCTGATACGCTGATTAGAGCGCGGCGAATTGGACGAGCGTTATTCATGCTTCCATCTTCCTCAAATTCATGGGGTTAAAATAAAGATATTTGCCAAAAAAGAACTTGTTTCTATCTTCTTAGCGTGGATTATCTTAGATACCAGTAAGAGATAAAATATTGGCCAGTTTTGGTAAAGACCTTTTGGGTTAGTCTTATGATTAAGCTATAAGATAACCAACTCCAAATTTGATGGCGCAGATTCTAACTAATTTATTACAAAAAAGCTCGCGCAATCGTTTGGCATCTCAAAATTAATTATGAAAAGTGCCATTTCAGCCTGAAAAGTAACGATAAGGTTAATTGTGGAATGGACGAAACAGTAGGAAAAAACATGTTTCAGATCGGTGAATTAGCGAAACGATGCGGTGTGACAGCCGATACCTTGCGATTTTATGAGAAGAATAACCTGATCGCGCCAGCCAGTCGCAGTGAGTCGGGTTATCGCCTATATGATGAAAATAACCAGAAACAGGTGACATTTATTCTCAAATCTAAAGCGTTGGGGCTGAGTTTGGACGAGATTAAAGAATTGCTTGAGATTCGCCTCGAGGCCACACAGCACAGTTGCGCTGAAGTGAAGTCGATTACCTCAGCAAAGCTAGAGATGATTGATGAGAAGATTACCGAATTAACTAAGATTCGCACCGCACTTAAAAAGATTAATGATGCGTGTTGTGGCCATGTAGACGACGATGCAAGCCATTGTTCGATTCTAGCAGCCTTGGATTCCGCAAACGTCGACAAAAGGCGCTGCTGTCGCACTGGGGAGTAGTCAGCCACCGAGCAGGGCTATACAAGCCAAAAAAAAGCCAAACTCAAAAATGAGTTTGGCTTTCAATTCAATAAATTACGAAAGAATGATTAGTTCATGCCGTATTTTTTTAGTTTCTTGCGAAGAGTACCGCGGTTAATACCCATCATGGTTGCTGCGCGAGTTTGGTTACCGCGAGTGTACTGCATGATAGTGTCTAGTAGTGGCTGTTCAACTTCAGCTAATACTAATTCGTATAACTCGCTGACTTCTTGACCGTTTAATTGAGCAAGGTAATTTTTCAATGATGCTTTAACTGAGTCACGTAGTGGCTTCTGCGTGATTTGGTCTTGTGATGTAACTGTAGTTACTGTCAATGCTTCTGAAGTCAGATTTTGTTCGAACATATTCGGTCTAGCTCTTCTCGTAATTATGGTGCAACGTTATCAAAAAAACCTTCTAGCGCTTCAAGCTGCAGATCACCTGCTTCGAATGCGTTGAAGGTACGGCGAAACTCACTCGCTTGTTCATGTTCTTTCAGATACCAACCCACATGCTTACGAGCGATGCGAGGGCCTAAAAACTCTCCATAAAATTCATGTAGAGCGTGCACATGACCAAGCATGATGTCTTTCACTTCCGAAATCGGGAGTGGGTCCATCGTGGTGCCGTTTTCCAAATAGTGTAGGATTTCGTTAAAAATCCAAGGACGTCCTTGGGCAGGTCGACCTATCATTAAAGCATCAGCGCCGGTGTACTCCAGCACAAACTTCGCTTTTTCCGGACTATCGATATCACCGTTAGCGATAACCGGAATAGATACTGCTTGTTTCGCTGCTTTAATGTGTTTGTATTCTGCCTCACCTTTGTACATACAAGCGCGAGTTCTTCCATGGAGGGCAAGAGCTTGTATGCCGCAGTCTTCGGCTATTTTCGCGATCTGGACACAGTTTCTATTGTCTGTATCCCAGCCTGTGCGCGTTTTCAACGTTACTGGAACGTCGACAGCATTTACCACCGCTTTCAGAATGTCTTCAATGAGTTCTGGATGCTGCAGTAGGGCTGAGCCCGCAAGCTTCTTATTCACTTTTTTGGCTGGACAACCCATGTTGATATCGATGATTTGCGCACCGTTATCGACATTAAATTGAGCAGCCTCGGCCATAAGCTGTGGATCTGCACCAGCGATTTGTACTGAACGAATGCCCGATTCGCCTTCATGTACCATACGCTGCTGAGACTTTGACGTTTTCCAAACCTTCGGATTGGAGGACATCATTTCACTGACTGCCATCCCCGCACCGTAGCGAAGACACAACTCACGGAATGGTCTATCCGTTACGCCAGCCATAGGAGCGACGATTAGATTGTTCTTAAGTTGATAATTTCCGATTTTCAAAAATGTCATCACAGTTCTGTACCAGCAAGGGCGCGCATTTTACGCATTTTTTCGCTGCGTGAAAAGACTAATATTTGAGCATTTACAATTTGTTTTTGTAATTTGTTTAAATTTCAGTCAATTAGCACCCAAAGTCTTGTCTAGCCTTGCTTGCGACCTGAGATTCGACACCATTCTTGTTGCTCAATGATCGGATCAATGTGAAGCTCATCACGATAATAAGTCGCAACATCTTCTGCTTGTGTATCTAAAACACCCGACATCGCAAGCACACCATTTGGCTTAACTAGGCCTTTGATGATGCCAGAAAGGTCGCGTAATGGACCGGCAAGAATGTTGGCAACAACCACGTCAGCTAGCAAACCTTCCGGTTGATCTTGTGGCAAGAACACCTCTAGTTGCTCAGCAACGCCATTGCGTTGTGCGTTGTCTTTTGATGCAAGCAGAGCTTGAGGATCAATATCGATCCCGATAACTTTTGCCGCGCCTAGTTTGATCGCAGCGATCGCTAGGATGCCTGAGCCACAACCGAAGTCGATCACGGTTTTGCCTGTCAGGTCTAAGCCTTCAAGCCACTCAAGACACAATGCCGTTGTCGGGTGGGTACCTGTACCAAATGCAAGACCTGGGTCTAGCATTACGTTGACAGCGTCAGGTTCAGGGATATCGCGCCAGCTAGGGCAGATCCATAAACGCTCACCAAACTTCATTGGGTGGAAGTTGTCCATCCATTCACGTTCCCAATCCTTGTCTTCAATTTGCTCTACTTTATGAGCAAAGTCTGCAGGGAACATGTTGCTTGCTTTAATCTGCGCTAGAACGACACTAGTATCAGTCTCAGCGTCGTAAAGCGCGAGAATGTCAGTATCACCCCAAAGGCGAGTTTCGCCCGGCAGAGGCTCAAATACAGGGGTATCTTGTGCATCCAGGAAAGTTACAGAAAGAGCACCAGTCTCTTCCATTAACATGTCGCCGATTTGTTCGGCATTTTCATTGGTAGCATTAAGCTTGATTTGAATCCAAGGCATGGCTGCATCTTCTATATGAGAAAAATTGGATGGCGAGTCTAGCAGAAAATATGAGCAAATTCACCAAAACCCCACGGAATATAATGGGGATTAAAGATTGATTTTTTCGGCGGCTCAAAAACAAAAATGCTCACCGAAGTGAGCATTTTGACTGTTCTTAAACGAACGGGTTATGACAAACCAAGTTTCTTCTCAAGGTAGTGGATGTTTGCACCACCGTGTTGGAAGTTTTCGTCGTTCATAATAGACAATTGAAGCTCGGTATTAACGTTAATACCTTCAACAATCATTTCACCCAATGCGTTCTTCATACGAGCGATAGCAACATCACGGTTCTCACCGTAAGTGATCAGCTTACCAATCATTGAATCGTAGTGTGGTGGCACTGTGTAACCCGTGTAGATGTGGGATTCCCAACGTACGCCCATGCCGCCCGGTGCGTGGAAACGTTCAATCTTACCTGGTGAAGGCAGGAAGCGAACTGGATCTTCAGCATTGATACGACATTCGATTGAGTGGCCGCGCAGCTTAATATCATCCTGAGTGAATGATAGAGGCTGACCAGCTGCAATACGTAGCTGTTCTTTCACTAGGTCGATACCCGTTACCATTTCAGTAATCGTGTGTTCAACCTGGATACGAGTGTTCATTTCTATGAAGTAGAACTCACCGTTTTCGTATAGGAATTCAAATGTACCTGCGCCGCGGTAACCGATCTCAATACATGCACGAGTACAGCGTTCACCGATGTACTTACGCATCTCTTCAGTGATACCTGGAGCTGGTGCTTCTTCCACAACTTTCTGGTGACGACGCTGCATTGAACAGTCACGCTCACCTAGGTGGATAGCATTGCCTTGACCATCTGCAAGCACTTGTACTTCAATGTGACGTGGGTTTTCTAGAAATTTCTCCATGTAAACCATGTCGTTGTTGAAACATGCTTTCGCTTCAGCGCGAGTCATCGCGATAGCTTCTGTTAGTTCTGCTTCAGAACGAACAACACGCATACCACGACCGCCGCCGCCGCCAGATGCCTTGATGATAACTGGGAAGCCAATGCGCTTAGCGTGTGCTTTGTTTTTCGCTTCGTCATCGTCAAGAGGACCGTCAGAACCTGGTACACAAGGTACGCCAGCTTTCTTCATTGACGTGATAGCTGACACTTTGTCACCCATCATACGAATGGTTTCAGCTTTAGGGCCAACAAAGATAAAGCCACTGCGCTCTACCTGTTCTGCAAAGTCTGCATTTTCAGATAGGAAGCCATAGCCAGGGTGGACAGCTACTGCACCTGTCACTTCAGCTGCGCTGATGATACGAGGGATGTTTAGGTAGCTATCGATACCACGAGCTGGACCGATACAAATGGTTTCGTCTGCAAGCAGTACGTGCTTAAGATCACGGTCAGCAGTTGAGTGAACCGCTACCGTTTTAATGCCAAGCTCTTTACATGCACGCAGAATACGTAGTGCAATTTCACCACGGTTCGCGATTACTAATTTATCTAACATAATGAGTGCTCTCTATTATTCGATAATTACTAGAGCTTGGTCGAATTCTACTGGTTGACCGTCTTCAACTAGGATAGCTGTTACAACACCAGATTTATCAGCTTCGATTTGGTTCATCATTTTCATTGCTTCAACGATACATAGAGTTTCGCCAGCAGTTACAGATTGACCAACTTTAACGAATGGTTTTGCGTCTGGGCTTGGAGCGCCGTAGAAAGTACCAACCATTGGAGAAAGAACTTGGTGACCAGCTGGAACTGCAGGAGCCGCTGCTTCTGCTGCTACAGGTGCCGCCGCAGGAGCTGCTGCTACAGGAGCTGGAGCTGCTGCATATTGAACAGGTGCTACAGGTGCAGTGCTGTTACGACTGATTCGTACTGACTCTTCACCTTCAGAGATTTCTAGCTCAGAAATACCAGACTCTTCAACCAATTCGATTAGCTTTTTGATTTTGCGAATATCCATTGTTTCTTTCTCTTTATCTGTTAATTGAACTTACTCTTTGACTGAGTAGGTTAGTAATAGTTCGTTGTTTATGTTTACTTTGAGTTGAGCTTGCTGAGCGCAGCGGTCAAAGCAAATTGATAACCTTGGGCACCTAAGCCACAAATCACACCTTCTGCTTTATCAGATAGGTAAGAGTGGTGACGGAATGGTTCACGCGCGTGAACATTCGATAGATGAACCTCAATAAATGGGATTGCAACGCCAAGTAGTGCATCACGCAGTGCCACACTGGTATGTGTAAAGGCTGCTGGGTTGATAATGATAAAATCAACATTTTGATAAGCACTATGGATCGCTTCAATCAGTTCATACTCGCGATTTGACTGTAAATGAGATAGCTCAACATCGTGTGCTTTCGCTTGCTCGGTCAATGAGCTAATAATCTGGTCAAGTGTTTGAGAACCGTAGTGTGCCGGCTCTCTTAGGCCTAACAGGTTAAGGTTTGGGCCATTTAAAACTAGAATGCGAAACTTTGTAGACATCGTGGGGCTATCTTCCTTTATCGTGTTTACGAACGTGAATGTTGCCATTTTATTGAAAATTTGCGGTTAATTTCTAGTGAGAAAAACCCAAATTTAAAAATTAGAACCAGATTATAGCTAATTCAGCGCAAATCGCAGCAATTTACTGGTCTAATCTCCTATTGATACAGCGTGGAATTGTTACCAACTTAACAAAAAAGCGCCTTAGCCTTAATTTGGGGCTGGATATTTGAGATCAAGATCAGCCATAAAAAAACCGCCACATAGGTGACGGTTTAGGTAAGGTCTGTTTTAAACAGTAATTCAGGGTGTGACCGGTTGCTTATGCCAGTTCTGCTTTCTCGGCAATCAGCTTATCAACCACACTTGGGTCTGCCAAAGTAGAGGTATCACCTAGGTTACCTGTATCACCGGTAGCAATCTTACGCAGGATACGACGCATGATTTTACCTGAACGAGTTTTCGGTAATGAGTCGGTCCAGTGCAGCACATCTGGCGTTGCGATTGGGCCAATCTCTTTACGTACCCAGTCTTTCACTTCTTTATGAAGTTCAGCAGTTGGGAACTCGCCATCATTCAGCGTGATGTAAGCGTAAATCGCTTGGCCTTTAATATCATGAGGGATACCCACAATCGCGGCCTCTGCGATCTTATCAAACGCGACTAGAGCCGATTCAATTTCTGCAGTACCCATACGGTGACCAGAGACGTTAAGTACGTCATCAACACGGCCAGTAATCCAGTAGTAGCCGTCTTCATCACGACGAGCGCCATCACTGGTGAAGTACATGCCTTTAAATGTAGAGAAGTAAGTCTGTTCAAAGCGGTCATGATCGCCATGAACGGTACGCATTTGGCCCGGCCAAGAATCTAGAATCACTAGGTTGCCGTCTGTTGCACCCTCAATGATATTACCCATGTTATCAACTAACGCCGGTTGCACACCGAAGAATGGACGCGTCGCTGAACCCGGTTTTAGATCGGTTGCGCCCGGTAGTGGTGCGATTAAGATGCCGCCCGTTTCAGTTTGCCACCACGTATCGACAATTGGAGATTGCTCATTACCAATTGTTTTGTAGTACCATTCCCACGCTTCTGGGTTAATAGGTTCACCCACTGAGCCCATGATTCTTAGGCTGTCACGAGAAGTACCTTCAACGGCTTCGTTGCCTTTCGCCATTAGTGCACGAATAGCCGTTGGCGCAGTATAAAGAATATTCACTTGGTGCTTATCGACCACTTCACTCATGCGGCTGGTGTTCGGGTAGTTCGGCACGCCTTCAAACAGAATGGTTTTTGCACCATTAGCTAGCGGCCCGTATACAAGGTATGTGTGACCGGTAATCCAACCCACATCAGCCGTACACCAGAAGGTTTCGCCCTCTTGGTAGTCGAATACATATTTGAATGTCATCGCTGCATAAACAAGGTAGCCACCTGTGGTGTGCATAACCCCTTTAGGTTTACCTGTTGAGCCTGACGTATAAAGGATGAATAGTGGATCTTCTGCATTCATCTCTTCTGGTGGGCAATCTGCAGATACATTAGCAATAGCATCGTGCCACCACACATCACGGTGTTCATGCCAAGCAACATCGCCACCAGTACGTTTGAATACCACAACTTTCTCGATGTTCTTAACTTCAGGGTTAGTCAGAGCTTCATCGACGTTTTTCTTCAGTGGAACCGCACGGCCGCCACGCACGCCTTCATCGGCAGTGATAACGACTTTAGAATTTGAATCGATAATACGACCAGACAGTGCTTCTGGTGAGAAACCACCAAATACTACCGTGTGCACCGCACCGATACGGGTACATGCCAGCATTGCTACTGCTGCTTCTGGCACCATCGGCATGTATAAACAAACCACATCACCTTTGCGTACGCCTTGCTCTTTCAGAGCGTTTGAAAACAGGCACACTTCTTTATGTAGTTCATTAAAAGTTAGAGTTTTATCATCAGCCGGGTCATCGCCTTCCCAGATGATAGCGACTTCATCACCGCGCTCAGCAAGGTGGCGGTCGATACAGTTAGCCGAAACGTTAAGCGTGCCATCTTCAAACCAGCGAATATCAATGTGGCCTGGGTCGAAAGAAGTATTTTTTACCTGTGTGAAAGGTTTAATCCAATCAACGATTTTTCCGTGTTCACCCCAAAAGCCTTCAGGGTCAGAAACAGATTGCTGGTACATGGCTAGGTAAGTGTCATTATCCGCGTGTGTGGTTGATTTAATATTTTCTTTTACCGGATAAACGTGGGCTTCACTCATTGCATCTCTCCTTGTGCCTACATTCCTAATGAACTGGCAACTTCCTTTGTGTTCAGTTTCTAGGTCTATTACAGAACCGTCTTTGTGTTATCACTCTCGGCTAGGACGGCGATTTCCACAATTAGACTTTAGGATGAGACGCTGCTTTCCACTTACAAAATAGCGAGTTAAGTTCATTTTTGAGATGTTGCTCTCTATGTGAAGCGCCAGTGGTTGAATTAAGAATAAGAAGAGTTGAAACGGGGCAGGTCACCATGTTTTAGGCGCACAAAGATCAGCGCAGCGGAGATAGCATCTTGTAATGCATCATGTTTATTGACCGGAATAGGTAAATCGAGCTGGCGACAAATGGCGTCCATACTGAGATCAAAATAGGCATTGGGCAGCTGTCTTTCGAGCTTATCTTGATAGAGTTGGCTCACTTCGACTAATCGGTTAGGCAGTGGAAATCCAAGCTGTTTTAAACAGGCGCGGTCGAGAATTTTTTTATCATAACGGATGTGATAGCCGACTAAAGGACGATTTCCAATGAAGTTCAGTAGCTCAACTAAAGCCTGTTTTTCTTCGATACCGTGCTTTAGGTCTTGATGACGAATGCGGTGGATTTTTATTGAATTGCAATCGAGCGATTGAGGGGCGCGCAATCGGACTTCAAAAGGTTGGCTGGTAATGATTCGGTTACCGATGATCTTGGTCGCGGCAATAGTGACTAATTCTGCCTGATTGGGGTCTAGGCTGGTGGTTTCACAATCGAGTGATACATATTCATGATCAATAGGCGCAGTAAACAGAGGCTGATAGAGAGAGCCTTTGAGCTTGTGATGCCAGTAATAGCGAACCAACCTATTCATCGTTCAATTGCCTAATCCCGTATCTGATAGTGGTAGCCGAGCCATTGCTTGAATTTCTTCACCACGTGCAGGCTATGACGAAGCAGATCTCTGTCTGCTCGCTCCATCAGTTTGACGTCGATTTTATTGCTGCTGTGCTGTTGCGATAGGCGCTGTGATAAGCGCCACTTAAAGAACTGCTTGAGCGCTTCATTGAGGTTATCCGCGGTGCTTTGCTCTAGTACCTTTTTGTTCACGAGGTGCTCAATGCGTTCAAAGGTGTTATTGACTGTCACACCATGTTCAAGGCTCAGCGCTCTCACACCGTGAACAATTGGGAAAATACCGCCTTGTTTGATGTCGAGTCCTGACTTGGATTGTTTCACATTACCAAACAAGGTCAGGGGAACCGAGAAGTTCAGAGCAGGGCGGCAGAACTCGGTCAGAATCAATTCTTGTCCGAGCATCAAATCACTCAAGTGCTGCTTGACCGGTTTGAGTAGTTCCCTGTTACCCGCCACAGCGTGTGCGTCCGCCATGATGGCGATATCCATCACTGTCTCTGGCGTGGCTTTTCTTACCCAACGGGTGAGGGTTTGTTTCCACTCTTGCTCTGAATGCACCCATTTCGGGTTGTTGACCATCACGTTGCCCGGGCATAACGGGTAACCCAATTGTTGAAGGGTATGGGTGAGGTCGTTCATGGCACTTTGGCATTGGTGCCATTCCAAACCATCTTGAATAATCAGAGCGTTGTCTTGATCGGTTTTGAGGATTTGCTCCCCGCGCCCTTCAGAACCCAGCACGATGAGGCAACAATGATTGTGCAGTGCAGGTGGGATAATCAACTCAAAAGCCTTCTCAATGATCTGTTCGTTGACCGCAGAAATTAGCTCCATGATAAAGCGTGTACGAATGCCATTACTGAGTAGGCTTTCGACCAATTGACGTTGTTTATTGGAGGCTAATGCCAGCTCTTCAATGCTGGTCGCTCGCGCAATACGCAAAGTAAGGACGTGAGAATGAGTAGAGAATGCACTCAAAATCTGCGTCATATCCACCATACCAACAGCATTTGTACCATCACAAACCATCAGCCTTTTTACGCGATTTCGGGTCATGGTGATCATGGCGTTAAACAAGAAGTCCCCTTGATTAACGTGCAGTACCGGGAACGTTGCTATCTCGCCAACCGCGGTATCGAGCGGATGATTATCGAGCATAACCGCATGTAACAAATTGGTCCGTGTGACGATTCCATACGGAAGGGTACATGATGATCCAAAAGCTTTTGGAACATCATGATCTAAATGAACCAGAGCCGAGTCTAAGCCTTGCTCTTTCAGGGTTTGAGTCACTTGGTTAATCGGTTGTTCGGGTTCGAGTATCAGTGGTGGGTGATAAATAGAGTCGTCGACTTTGGTCAGTATGAACTCGGCAAGATTCTGTTGCTGCTGAGCGGCTTCAATCAGTGCTTTTCGGGTTGATAGGTTACTATCAAAGTAAGCCGCGAATTGGCCATTGGCGTGGTAAAGCTCAAGGAAGATATCGGTTGGTAATAGATAACTTAAGGTATCTTCCAGTGCCATATATTGGTGCTTGGTGTGAGGCTCAAACTGGCTGCGCACATCGAAAATATCGTCATTGGCATAGTGCGCGTAGATCTCACCATCGCTGCTAGCACGCTCTTCGACGACCCCTTTAATCAGAATATGCAGATGGCGACTAGGGCGGTCTGCCTCCAATATCACCTCGTGTGCTCGGTAATAAACCACATCCAATGAGGAACGCAGCATTAACTGCTCCGTGTCGGACAGGCTATCGAAAGGCGGGTGCTGCATATTAAATTTATCAGGCATAAGCATCGAAAGAAGTAGGAGTCTCTTTTCAGTCTGACAAATTACCAGCGAAGCTCCAGACGACTTTAGTCTAAATGCGATCGTGGGTGCGGGTGAGCGCCGGATACCTCAGTCAAATGGGATATCGATATTCATTGAATACAGGAATACTATCTCTTCAATAATTCCCTTTTTCATCTTTTGTGACCTAGGCATAATTGGCGCTTCCTTGTTCCGTACATTTTATAGGTCGCCTATGTTTAATCCTTCCCCTTATGGCTGGATATCCCAGTATTTTCTTGGTTTCTTTTTTGCGTATGGCGTGTACTTGCCATTTTGGGCGTTGTGGTTTGAAGACCAAGGCGTGTCTGCTGGGGACATTGGCGTATTGATTGGTGTGGGCTTGGCTACGCGTTGTGTTGCCAACTTTGTGATAACACCGCGTATCCATAAAGTTGAGCATTTAATACCAGCATTACGCTGCCTCAGTTTTGTCGCGCTATTATTTGTTGGTTTCCATTTCTTTACTGGTGGTAGCTTTTTATTGATGCTGCTAGCAACGATAATGTTCAACCTCTGCTACGGACCGATTATTCCGCTTTCTGATGCAATGGCGAACCATTACAGCCGTCTCAAGATGCTCGATTACGGACGTACACGTTTGTGGGGTTCAGTGGCATTTATTGCAGGTTCAACGGTGGTTGGTTATCTGGTGGCTGAATTTGGCACGGATATGATTTTGTATACTGCGCTGGCAGGAGTTTTGGTTTCTCTGTTGTTCGCGATGAGAAACCCGAACGTAATGCCGGTGACAGAATCAGAGCAAGTCGCTGAAAGACCTAAACTTGGTCAACTATTACGTGAATCGTCGGTAGTGAAGTTTCTTGCATTGATGGCACTGCTTCAAGGAAGCCACGCCGCGTATTACAGCTTTAGTGCGATTTACTGGAAAGAGGCGGGGCACTCTGAGGCGATCATCGGTTATCTGTGGAGCTTGGCTGTGGTTGCTGAGGTGGCAGTATTTGCTCTGAGCAAGCGACTGTTTGCTGGATTATCATTACGCACTTTGTTTGTGATTGCTGGTATCGGAGTAATGGCTCGTTGGGGTATTACGGCATCAACGACTGCGATTCCAGTATTGATAGTGGCCCAGCTGCTGCATGGGGTGACATTTGCGATGGCACATATCGCTGCGATTCAATACATTCAGTCTCAAGAGTCGAACAAAATGGTGGCACTGCAGGCACTTTACAATGCGATACCACTTGGCGCCTTTATCGCGTTAATGACGACCTTAAGTGGTTGGGGTTACGAACTGTGGGGCGCGAATATCTTCTGGGGAATGGCTGCGATGGGTGCCATTGCCCTGTTTATCAAGCTTGATGAAAGAAGCTCTGTGGTTGAAGTTAATCAACCTGAGTCAGAAGTTCATAGCTGATAGCCAATCGTGATTATTAGAGTCTAAAGCACAGAATTTAAGCGATGCGATTGAGTTAAACGCACTTCCCTAGTTAAATGAAACCTCTCCCTTATGGAGAGGTTTTTTTATGGATGAAGAAAGGGTTTTCAATGCAAGGATGGGTAGTAATTCCAGTCTCTTTAGCTTACTTGGGCGTGTTGTTTCTGATCGCGTGGTATGGAGACCGGCAGGTTCGTTGGCTATCACGTTGGCGCCCGTGGATCTATAGCCTTTCGATTGCAGTGTATTGTACCTCTTGGACCTTCTACGGAACGGTCGGGCAGGCCAGTAACAATCCTTGGTCATTCTTACCCATTTATCTTGCCCCTATTTTAGTTTTCACGTTGGGGTGGCGGATCTTAGCTCGGCTGATCCTCATCGCGAAGCGTGAACATATCACCTCTATTGCCGACTTTATCGCGGCTCGTTACGGAAAATCTCAGGGCTTAGCGGTAGCAGTGACCGTTATTGCAGTGGTCGGTATCCTTCCCTATATCGCTCTGCAATTGCGTGGTATCACCATGGGGCTGGATATTGTTGCGCCAAACCTAGCGGCTGATTTCGGTTATCAGGACTATCACGTATCTTGGTTCGTGGTCGGTGCTTTGGCCATTTTTACCATGCTGTTTGGTACAAGGCACATTGATAACACAGAGCATCACCGTGGCATGATGATGGCGGTAGCGTTTGAATCCATCGTTAAACTGGCGGCGTTTTTGATTGTTGGCTTATTCATCATGTATCTGGCGTTGAGCAGCGATAAAATTGATTTGCTTGATGTGGCTGCTTCCACCTACGAATCGCCCAATATTCCGACATTAATTATTCATACCGTTTTAACCATGTTGGCGATTGTTTGTCTGCCGCGTCAATTTCACACCATGGTGGTAGAGAACGAACGTCCGCAAGATTTGCATACCGCTCGCTGGTTATTTCCGCTTTACCTGATTTTGATGGGACTGTTCGTACTGCCAATTGCTTGGGCAGGGCAAGGGCTACTTACTGGCATGCCTGCGGATACCTACGTGATCAGTGTACCAATGGCAGAAGGCGCTAATCACATTGCCTTGCTCGCTTTCCTAGGTGGTACTTCTGCGGCGAGTGGCATGGTGATTGTATCGACCATTGCACTGGCGATCATGGTATCGAATGACTTAGTGATGCCATTGCTACTGCGCCGTATGCGTCTAACCCAAAGAACACATCGACACTTTTCAGGCCTGTTATTAGTGATTCGTCGCGGGCTAATTTTACTGCTGTTACTGGGTGCTTGGCTGTTTTATCAGGCTCTCGATACCATTCATTCACTGTCAGCGATTGGTTTTCTTTCGTTTGCTGCGATTGCTCAATTCGCGCCAGCATTGATTGGTGGTTTGTACTGGCGCCCGGGTAACCGCAAGGGTGTGTATGTCGGCTTAATGGTGGGCTCGTTGATTTGGCTTATCACCTTAATGAGTCAAACTAGCATGTTGGCAGGCGACAGCCAAAGTAACCTTTTACTGTGGATTATCACGCCACCAGAGTTGCTCAGCAGTTGGGATATCAGTAGTTCAAACTGGGGAATTGTGCTGAGTATTGTGCTTAATACCTTGTGCTATGCCGTGGTTTCGATGTCGACAAGACCAAGCCTAAGTGAGCGCTTACAATCAGCAGCATTTGTTGGTACACCGCTGCCTGAGAATGAAAACATCAGCCTTTACCAGAATCGTGTGACGGTTGCGGAACTAGAGATGTTGGCATCACGCTTTGTCGGTCGAAAGCGAGCGAAAAGCGCCTTACACAGCTATTGGCAACAACACGGACAACCGCTGCTTCCCAATCAACAAGCACCTGCGAGTTTGATTCGACATGCAGAGCGCGTACTCGCGGGTGTATTCGGTGCCTCTTCCGCTAAGTTAGTACTTACTTCTGCTTTACAGGGCAGAAACATGCAGCTTGAAGAGGTCGCGACCATCGTTGATGAGGCCTCTGAGCTGTACGATTTTAGCCGTGGTTTACTACAAGGTGCGATTGAACACATTGGTCAAGGCATCGCAGTGATCGATAAGCAAATGAGGCTGGTGGCGTGGAACCAACGTTACTTAGAACTGTTTGAATTTCCTGCGGGTTTGATTCAGGTTGGACGACCCATTTCAGATGTGATTCGTCACAATGCCGAGCAAGGTTTGTGTGGTCCGGGTGACCCAGAAGATCACGTTCGCCGCCGTGTTTATCACCTTGAACAAGGCACTAGACACACCTCTTCTCGTATTCGTCCTGATGGTCGAGTGATTGAGGTGCAAGGTAACCCGATGCCAAGTGGTGGCTTTGTAATGAGCTTTACCGATATCACGGTATTTAGGCAAGCAGAGCAAGCGCTAAAAGATGCTAATGAAAGCTTGGAGTCGAGAGTACATGAGCGAACTCAAGAGCTTGAAAAACTGAACCATCGCTTGGTAAAAGCAACTCAGATTTCGGATCAAGAATCACAATCCAAGAGTCGTTTTCTAGCCGCGGTAAGCCACGATTTAATGCAGCCGCTCAATGCTGCGCGCTTGTTTGCTTCGTCACTTTCTGAGGTGGCAAAAGAGCAAGAGGTGAAGCAGTTGTCATCTCATATCGAGAGTGCGTTAGGGGCCGCAGAAGATCTGATTGGCGACTTGTTGGATATCTCTCGCTTGGAGTCAGGGAAATTAGAAACCAACATTCACGCGATTGCCGTGCACGATGTGCTAACCAACTTGAACGCGGAATTTAGCGCGTTAGCGAGACAACAAAAAATTGAGTTTCAGATGATCCCATCGTCATTGTTCATTCACTCAGACCCTAAGTTATTAAGGCGTGTGATTCAGAACTTTTTGACCAATGCTTTCCGCTATAACCCTGAAGGGAAAGTGATACTCGGTGCGAGACGAGTGAATGGTCAGGTTCGAATCGATGTGTGGGATAATGGAACCGGTATCGATGAAGACAAGCAACAAGAGATCTTCGAAGAGTTTACTCGTGGCAGCCAAGTTCGTGCTGATCAAGGATTGGGACTAGGCTTAGCTATCTCTAAAGGTATTGCTCATGTACTTGGTCATCAAATTTCGATGCGCTCATGGCCGGGTCAAGGTAGCGTCTTTTCCATCACCTTAGCTCGAGCGGAAAAAGTGGCTCCAGTTGTGCAAGCTTCAACGCCAATGGTGACCAGCGACATCGAGCATCTCAAGATATTGTGTGTCGACAATGAACGAGAAATTTTAGTCGGTATGGAAAACTTGATTGGACGTTGGGGCTGTGAGGTTAAGACGGCGGTTGATCTGGTCGAAAGCTTGAAGTGTCTCGACGATGGCTGGCAGCCGGATGTAATTTTCTCGGATTATCGTCTCGACAATGGTCGAACCGGGCTTGAAGTCTTACAACAGTGTCGCTTGCGCCTTGGAGACTCTTTTGAAGGGGTCATCATTAGTGCCGATAGAACCGATGACATGTTGGCTGCGATAAAGGCCAACAGCTTTAGCTTCATTGCCAAGCCAGTGAAACCGTTAAAACTCAGAGCGGTATTGAATCGTGTGAGTTAATTAAATTAACGCCAAGTGTGAAAAAGGCCTCGTATGAGGCCTTTTTCGATCTGGTCGCTATGTTATGGGTTACCGATTTAACTCGCAATACCACCTTGGGTGAGGGCGGTTGGGTCAAGCAACTTGCTGAGCTCTGCCCGGCTGAGGTCCGTTTCTCGTTCTGCCACATCCAGAATTGGTAAGCCTTCTTTGTAGGCCTTCTTTGCAATATCAGCTGCCTTCAAGTAGCCAATCACAGGGTTAAGTGCCGTCACTAGGATTGGGTTTTTTGACAGTGCCAAATCGAGATTGTCTTGGCGTACCGTGAAGGTCGCGATGGCTTTATCTGCTAGGGCGACGGAGCTGTTAGCTAAAAGCTCTATACTTTCTAATACGTTATGAGCAATCACTGGCAGCATCACGTTTAGCTGGAAGTTACCAGATTGGCCTGCGACAGTAATGGTGGTGTCGTTACCAATTACTTGTGCTGCCGCCATAGCTGCGGCTTCTGGAATCACAGGGTTTACTTTGCCTGGCATGATAGAAGAACCTGGCTGTAGTGCTTGCAATTCAATTTCACCTAAGCCTGCCAATGGGCCAGAGTTCATCCAACGAAGATCGTTTGAGATCTTCATGATCGCAACGGCTGCAGTTTTGAGCTGACCCGAGAATGCAACGATCGCGTCTTGGCTGCTGAGATTAAAAAAGAAGTTCTCACTCGCGTTAAAGCTGATCTTTGTCGATTGAGACAAGTTACTTGCAAACTTATCGGCAAAGCGTGGGTCGGCATTGATCCCCGTTCCTACCGCCGTTCCACCTTGAGCAAGTGCTTTAATAGCGGGCAGGGTGCTTTCAATGGCTTGCTTAGCGTGTTCAATCTGGAACTTCCAACCACCAAGTTCTTGAGCAAAGGTAATTGGCATCGCATCCATTAGGTGAGTACGGCCTGTTTTTACTACCTCAGCCAGCTCTTGCTGTTTAACGGTAAGTGCTTCTGAAAGGTGAGTTAATGCCGGTAGCAGTTTGTTTTCAGCCATAAGGGCGACACTGACTTGAATTGCGGTTGGTACCACATCGTTGCTGCTTTGGCCCATATTGACGTGATCATTCGGATTCACGTCCCCTTGCAAACTTCTTGAAGCGAGTGTTGCAATCACTTCGTTGGCATTCATGTTGGAGCTAGTACCAGAGCCAGTTTGGTAAACATCGATCGGGAATTGATCTAGGTATTTACCATCGATGATCTCTTGGCTCGCTTCGGCAATCGCATTGGCAATATCACCTTCCAATAAACCTAACTGAGCGTTGGTGTCTGCGGCCGCCTGTTTAATGAATGCCAGTGCTTGAATGAAGCTGGTTGGCATCTTGTGTGAACTAAAAGCAAAGTTATCTGCAGCACGTTGAGTTTGTGCTTGATATAGCGCATCGGCAGGGACCTTCACTTCCCCCATGCTGTCTTTCTCAATTCGATATTGTAGGGTCATCTTCTATCCTTGTTAGCCAAGTGGGGCTTGGACTTGTTGTAGTGTTTGGCTGAGATTCAAAAAACGCGCTTGGCCTTGAGGCTGCTGGCAGTAGTGGCGTTTCAAATAAAATAGTGGTGAGTGAATAGAGTCTAGGCAGATATGACGAAAGGCGAAACTGCGCTCAGGAGACTCAATCGCTTCAATCAAATGGAAGAAAACTTGGCGCAGGTACAGCTCGCACAACAAGATGTTTTCTTGGGCGGCGTGCTTTTCATAGTAAGCGGAAAGCGTCAGTGCGCACTCGATGTAGTCTCGAATCACAAATGGCTCATGGCCTTGAACTTGTTCTAATGAAGCAAAGCGATCTTGTGCTTTGTAAAACCTCGAATAGAGACCCTGCTGTTCTTTCATCATCATTTGCATCTCTTTATTGGATGTTAATGATAATTATTATCAAGTGAGATTTTAAAAACAACCCTTTGTTTGTCTTTTTATAAAATGAAACGGGAAAAGAAAAAGCCGATACATAACGTATCGGCTTTCTGAGATTCAGTACCTAATCCCTACAATGTAAGTACTGATTCATTTTTTGCTAAACATCTTTATTTAGTGGTCGTGCTTAGTGGTCGTGAGCTTCACCAGCACCTTTCGGGTAACGGATGTTCTCAACCATATCTTGTACATCTTGTGGTACTTCAGCTGTTACTTTGTTTACAGCAATCGATACTACGAAGTTTAGACACATACCTAGCGTACCGATGCCTTCTGGGCTGATACCAAACCACCAGTTTTCAGGTGTGCTTGCTGCTGGGTTGATGAACTTGAAGTAGATGATGTAGCTTGCTGTGAAGGCAATACCTGACAACATACCTGCAATTGCGCCTTCCTTGTTCATCTTCTTGTAGAAGATACCTAGGATAATCGCTGGGAAGAAGGATGCTGCGGCTAAGCCGAAGGCAAACGCTACTACCTGTGCTACGAAGCCTGGTGGGTTAATACCCAAGTAACCAGCACCGACAATCGCGACCATGGCTGCTAGACGAGCGGCTAATAGCTCCTGCTTGTCGGTCATGTTTGGTCTGAAGCCTTTCTTCAGCAAGTCATGTGAAATCGACGTTGAGATTACCAATAGTAGACCCGCGGCTGTTGATAGTGCGGCTGCTAGGCCACCTGCTGCTAGTAGTGCTACAACCCAGTTTGGTAGTTTCGCTAGCTCTGGAGAAGCCAGTACGATGATGTCACGGTTAATCTTCATCTCGTTGCGTTCATCGCCCGAGTAGAACATTTTGCCATCGCCGTTCTTATCTTCCCAACCCACTAGGCCAGTGCTTTCCCAGTTTTTGTACCAGCTTGGTGCATCTGCTGCTGCGACACCTTGCATGTCAGGGCCGTTGATTGTTTCGATCATGTTTACACGAGCGAAGGCTGCAACACCTGGTGCTGTTGTGTATAGCAATGAGATGAATAGTAGAGCCCAACCCGCTGAGATACGAGCATCACGTACTTTTGGTACCGTGAAGAAACGAATGATTACGTGTGGAAGACCTGCAGTACCGACCATTAGAGCCGCACAGATGAAGAATACATCCACCATGCTCTTGTTACCTTCGGTATAGGCGGTAAATCCGAGTTCTTCTGTGAGTCCATCCAGTTTATCAAGTAAGTAAACATCTGTGCCTGATAGCGTAGAACCCATACCAACTTGTGGAAGTGGGTTACCTGTCATCATAATTGATGTAAAGATTGCTGGAACAAGGAAGGCGAAAATGAGGACACAGAATTGAGCTACCTGCGTATAAGTGATGCCTTTCATGCCACCAAGTACTGCGTAGAAGAACACAATACCCATACCAATGATGATACCTAGGTTAATGTCGACTTCTAGGAAACGAGAGAATACAACGCCCACACCACGCATCTGACCTGCAACGTACGTGAATGATACGAAGATTGCACAGAATACCGCTACCATACGTGCTGTTTTCGAGTAGTAACGCTCACCGATGAAATCAGGAACCGTAAACTGACCGAACTTACGTAGGTAAGGTGCTAAACATAGCGCAAGTAGTACGTAACCACCTGTCCAACCCATTAGGTAAACCGCACCGTCGTAACCAACGAATGAGATGATACCTGCCATTGAGATGAATGATGCTGCCGACATCCAGTCAGCGGCGGTCGCCATGCCGTTTGCTACTGGGTGTACACCACCGCCAGCAACGTAGAACTCACTGGTAGACCCTGCACGAGCCCAGATTGCGATGCCGATATATACCGCGAAAGTAATACCGACGAGAATAAACGTCCAAGTTTGAATATCCATGTTCTAGCCTCTAGTCTTCCTGTACGTTGTATTTTTTGTCGAGCGCATTCATGCGAACAACGTAAATAAATATCAGCGCCACGAAGGTGTATATCGAACCTTGCTGAGCGAACCAAAACCCTAGCTTGAACCCGCCAAACTGAACGGTATTGAGGGCATCCACAAATAAGATGCCAGCGCCGTAAGACACTGCAAACCAGACCGCGAGCAGTGTTCCCATAATTCCCAAGTTTTCCTTCCAGTAGGCTTGAGCATGTTCCGTAGATTCGAACGCCATTGCCTTCTCCTTTATTTCGTTTCCGTAGAAACTGTTTCTGTAGAAAATTACCGTGTTAACGTAATGTTACGATTTAGAATGTAGCAAGGATAAGTAAAGTGATCTGTGCAACTTTAGTCGGGACGCTATTAGCGCTAATCCACTGAAATATGGGAGTTAGAAGGCATAACCATAGAAAAGTGTGATGTTGCAATGTTGTTAAATTAGCCTAAGGTCTAACAAAAACGTATGAATTAGGCGGCGAGTCATAAAATTTAACAACTAAATGACCGAGAAACGGTATTTAGTCCTGCCTATGACACGAAGCGAAACATAAGTTTGTTATAGTAACTACGGTACTTTCACCGGCTGTGACTTGCTTAACGGCAGAAGATCAACAAGCTAGTGGCAAAAGATCAACAGGCTTAAAGCTCGAGTTTTATTCTTTGGGGGAACGAATTGGACGCAATAACCATTAATCACTTATTTTTGACTGGTGCCGTACTCATCGCCATCAGTGTACTTTTCTCACAAGTGTCCTCTCGATTGGGCGTTCCGATTCTTTTAATCTTTTTGTTCGTTGGCATGTTAGCCGGTGAAGATGGCCCCGGTGGCATTAATTTCAATGATTACTCGCTGACCTACTTGGTGAGTAACCTTGCGCTGGCTGTGATCCTGCTTGATGGTGGTATGCGAACTAAGGTCGCGAGCTTTAAGGTCGCTTTTTGGCCGTCGCTCTCATTAGCAACAATAGGCGTAGCCTGTACTGCAACCCTAACGGGCTTAATGGCGGCTTGGCTGTTCGATCTGTCATTGATGCAGGGTATCTTAGTTGGTGCGATTGTGGGTTCGACCGATGCAGCTGCGGTATTTTCTTTGTTGAAAGGGCAGAGCCTCAATGAACGTGTTGGCTCAACCCTAGAGATCGAATCCGGTACCAATGACCCAATGGCGGTGTTCCTGACGGTGACCTTAATTGCGCTGCTGGGCACTCCTGATGCTGAAATGGGGATGAACTTCCTACTGAAAAGCTTCGCGATGCAGTTTGGTATCGGCACTCTTATCGGTCTTGGTGGTGGCTGGGTGCTATGGAGTCTTATCAATCGAGTGCAACTGGCTGATGGTCTTTACTCTATTCTGGTGCTCAGTGGCGGTGTGGCTCTGTTTGCGTTCTCTAACATGCTTGGCGGCAGCGGTATCTTATCGATCTACCTCGTTGGCTTGTTCATTGGTAATCGTCCAACTCGCTCTCGACACTCTATCCTTAATGTTCTTGATGGCATGACGTGGCTAAGCCAGATCGTGATGTTCTTGGTTCTGGGGTTATTGGTGACGCCATCGACATTGATGGACATTGCACTTCCTGCGTTAGCATTGGCTTTCGGTATGATTTTGTTTGCTCGCCCGTTGTCTGTTTGGTTGGGTTTACTGCCGTTCAGAAGCTTTACCACCAAAGAACGTTGGTTTGTTTCTTGGGTAGGTTTACGTGGCGCTGTGCCGATCATTTTGGCGGTGTTCCCGATGATGGCTGGCCTGCCTAATGCCCAGCTTTACTTCAATATCGCCTTCTTCGTGGTTATGGTTTCGCTGATTGTTCAGGGCGGTAGCTTGATGAAAGTTGCGAGGTTGGCTCAGGTGACCTTACCACCGACACCAACCCCAATTTCTCGTACCGGCATGGAGATTTATCCGACCAGTGAGTGGGAGATGTTTGTCTACAAGCTGAAAGAGGAAAAGTGGTGTGTTGGTGAACCGCTTAAGCGTTTGTCCATGCCTGAAGGGACACGAATTACGGCACTGTTTAGAAAAGATGCTTTGCTTCACCCATCGGGTAGCACCGTGTTAGAGGCGAACGATATTCTTTGTGTGCTTGGCCAAGATAAAGACCTAGATAGCTTAAGTGCGCTATTCAGTGAGGCTCCTCTAGCTGAAGAGACCGCTCGATTCTTTGGTGATTTCTTCTTGGATGTCGAACTATCGGTTGGAGCGGTCAGTGATTGTTATGGTATTGAACTTGGCTCGGAAGAAGAGCGAGAAATAACGCTAAAACAATTGGCTGAGCGAGAGCTTGGTGCACATCCTGTATTAGGCGATAGTTTTGTGTGGCATGACATTACTTGGGTGGTTGCAGAGATAGATGATCATAAAGTCGTCAGGTTGGGTTTATGTTTACCAAAGACGACTTTAGAAGAGGATATCAGTGAAGCTTAGTTGTGGACTTCTTGTAGCAAGATAACCGCCTGAGTTCGGTTTTTCACATCCAGTTTACGGAAGATGGCTGTCATATGTGCCTTGATGGTCGCTTCCGAAACATTCAATTCATACGCGATTTGCTTGTTCAGCAGGCCGTCTGAAAGCATCCCTAATACCTTGTATTGCTGAGGCGTCAATGTGGAAAGCTTTTCCGCAAGGTCGCTACAGGCTGCATTGTTGGTGATCAGCCCTTCAGGAAAGAACGGGTCGCCATTCAGCACTTGATTGAGTGCGCTGACCAATTCACGCATATCACTCGACTTAGGAATAAAGCCAAAGGCACCATGGCTCTTAACTTGAGTGACAACGCTGGCATCCTCGCTGGCAGAGATCACTACAATCGGTAAATCTGGGTATTCAGCTCGCAGTTGAATTAAGCCAGACATCCCATTGGCACCCGGCATCTTAAGGTCGAGAAGCAACAGGTCTGGTTCATCTTCTTTCTTTAGCAGAGTCAGTAAGGCATCGAGGGAATCAGCCTCAAGCAGGTTCGCACCACTGATCGCCATATGAACTGACTGAAACAGGGCGTTGCGAAAGAGAGGATGGTCATCAGCAATGATGATGGTATAGGTCGAGTCCATGACGTTCATACTTTTAACAATTTAGTTAATATTTATTATCATCCTGATTGAGTATGTGGACAATATCTATGCATTAAAAGTCTGAACCATATCGACTTTTATCCCCGGAATAAGAAAGCGTTACTCTGAATAGCAAAAAAGCCGCACTGCCATCTCGTTACGGAGGAGCGGTGCGGCTTTCGATTCGGCTATATTTTAGTGAATATTACCGTTATAGCTGGTGGTTTTGCATGTGTTTTAAGAATACATCGGCAGGCATAAAACCGGTTACACGAGCATTTGGAACATGGTTACCCTCACCATCCCAGAACTCAATCGTCGGTAAGCCGAGCACCTGTAATTGTTTAAGCAGTTCAATGTCTTGAGGCATGTTTCTCGTTACATCCGCTTGTAGCAGTACGAAGTCAGAAAGCTTGTTTTCCACATCAGCTTGGTGGAAGGTGTACTTCTCGAACTCTTTACACGCCACACACCAATCGGCGTAGAAATCGAGCATTACAGGCTTACCCAGTTTCTTGGCTTCGATGAGCTGGATTTCTAATTCTTCAACCGTGTTGATGCGTGCAAATTGGATTTGCTGTTCAACCACCACGCTCTTTTCTGAAAACCAGTAATTCAACGCAGGTTGCGCAGAAGCGAATAGGCCGAGCATTGCGATGATACCCACTGCGCTCTGTTTCCAGCCGCCAAATGGCAGTGCATTTTTGCTGTGATACAACCAACCGAAGGCAATGAAGCCAAGGGCAGACCAAAGCACGGTTGCCCATAGCTCTGGGATGATGCGCTCTAGCAGGAAGATAGGCGCTGCCAGCAAGATAAAGCCGAATACGATCTTCACCTTATCCATCCAGCTGCCTGCTTTTGGCAGTAGCTTATTACCAAATACCGCAACCAAGAGCAGCGGGATACCCATACCCATAGCTAACGCATACAGAGCAATCGCACCGGTAAATAGGTCGCCACTCTGAGCTACATACAGCAGCGCACCTGACAATGGCGCCGTGGTACAAGGTGAACATACCAAGCCAGAGATAGCACCCATCGCGAACACGCCCAAGCTATTGCCACCTTGCTGCTTGTTGCTTTGATTGTTAAGCCAAGTTTGGATGCTGCTTGGCAGTTGCAGGTTATAAACGCCAAACATTGACATCGCTAACGCCACGAATAGAACACTCAGCGCGATCAGCACGTAAGGGTGTTGCATAGCAGCTTGGAACTGCATGCCTGCAGAAGCAACCACTAAACCTAATAAGGTGTAGGTTAACGCCATGCCTTGCACATAGATGAAGGACAACATCAAAGCGCGACCTTGGCTGAGCTTGCCGCCACCCAATACGATACCCGTCAGAATTGGGTACATAGGCAGAACGCACGGCGTAAAGGCTAAGCCAACACCGAGTGCTAAGAATAATAATGGAGTCCACCAACTGTCACCGAGTTTATCGGCTAGGCTCGCTTCTTTTGAAACGGGTGCGCTTGATTGTGGTGTCGTGTTATTTGCCACATCTGCTTTTGGAGAAGCAACTTGTGGTGCGGTGTTCGCTTGGTTGCTGGTAGTGTCGGCAGCAGTGTCGCTTGAACCCGTTGCTTCAAACGGTGCAATGTCGATGACTCGAGTTTCGGGTGGGTAGCAGAAACCAGCATCTGCACAGCCTTGATACTTAACGATCAGCTGTGAGCCATCTTGGTAACTCTGTAGCGGAACTTGCACGAATAACGGCTGAGTATAAATGCTCACCTCACCGAAGAATTCATCTTGGTGTGGTTGGCCATCTTCCATTTCAACGTTGCCGATAGCGAGGTTTTGGCCAGTGAACGAGAGGCTATGTTGATAGAGGTAGTAGCCCTCTTTTACTTGCCAGTCGAGAAGGACCTTGCCGTCTTGCTGGTAGTAATTGAAAGGGAAAGCTTGGTCTACAGGGACAAAACCGTTGTTATTGCCTCCGAAGCTTGGCTCGGCGTTGTCGTTTCCAAAAAGCGCCCACGCAGGCTGGGTGAACAGGGAAACGCAAACAAAAAGTAATGTGGCAAGTCGTCGCATACTATTTAGTCATCAAAATGGAGTTGAAGGTATCTTAACTCAATCAGACCGTAATAGTTTGTGATTAGTTTCATCGACCAGCAAATATCCGCTAGGGCGGGTGAGCCACTTTCTTAGGCAGTCGAGAGAGGGTTAGCTGCGCAACTGCAGTGAACAGCCCTTGCCAATAAGACATTTAGGCAACACCTAAGCGTGCTCTTACTACTTGTTCACAAGCATCAATGTTCATCGTGTCTTTCGGAATAATGAGCACGGTGTCATTGCCGCCAACCGTACCGATAATCTCGGTATGTGGGTCGATATCGACTAATCTTGCGACCAACTGTGCGCAACCAGGGTTTGTTTTTACAATCACCATCGCTTGGTTGTGAGTAATTAATTCGATTTGTGATGAGATTGAGGCATCGACACGCACAGGCGCGCTTTCAACCGTGATGCAGTAAACCTTTTTGCCACAGGCATTCTGAATTTTGACAACGCCAAGCTGTGACAAAATGCGAGAGACGGTCGATTGGCTAATGCCTGTATAGCCAATATCGACGAGTTTCTCGCGCAGTTGGTTCTGGGTCGAGAAGCTTTGCTGTTGTAGTAAGCGTTTGCACGCGGCAGTCAGTGTTTTATCTTCAGCTGAATACAAGCAACCGTGCTCAGTGATTGGGTTCATGAACAACTCCTTAAGGTCAACGTGTTGATATCGCTTGTCCATAGCGCAGAACGCACTCCCAAAGCCGTAGAGTACGATTGTTAATTAGGGCTTACCGATGAACCCCGAAATAAGAGGGAGGGTATGCGAGATGTATGATCATCTATTCATTGAGTCTACCACTAAAGGATAGTTATCTTTTTGAAGGCGATCACCAAACAAAATTCTGGTTAATTGCTTTTATTGTGGAGTTTTATTCTTTGGTTAAGTGGATATTTATTCCGAGTTGGGAATAAATATCCATAAGTTATAAAGGGTTTTTGTTGCGGAGGTAATAGCGCTAAGGGCTAGCGAATTTCACTCATGATCTCGCGAGAGAATACTTTTTCACAGTAGTGACATTTTAGCTGCACGTTTTCCTGTTTAAGCTGTACTTTAAAGCTACTTTCAACAGGCTCACCATGCGAAATACAGTTGCTATTTGGGCAAGCGAACACACTATTGATTTGGTCTGGCAGTACCAGTGTTAACTTGTTGACCACCTTGTACTCTTCAATTTGATTCACCGTCGCTTGCGGAGCATACAGAGCCAATTGGTTGGCTTGTTCTTTGGTTAGGAAGATGTTCTCAATCTTGATCAGATCTTTATGACCCAGTGCTGATGATGGCAAATTTAATCCCATGGTGATGCGTTGCTCGGTCTTGTGCAATTTAAACAGCTTGAGGATTTTGATCCCAAGGTGAGCAGGGATGTGGTCAATGACGCTGCCGTTACGAATGGCTTCTACTTGTAGCTGAGTTTGTTTAACCATGACTGTTTCTCCTGCTTATAAAGTGTCGTTTAGAACTAGGGCCAATAGGGCTTCGCGAGCATACACACCATTTTCAGCTTGCTCGAAGTAGTAAGCGTGTGGCGTTTTATCTACATCAGTTGTGATTTCGTCGACACGTGGTAGTGGGTGAAGCACTTTCATGTTTTGGCGTGCATTTTTCAGCGTATCAGCTGTTAGAATGTAAGCCGATTTCATGTGCGCGTATTCTGATGCATCAAAGCGCTCTTTCTGTACGCGAGTCATGTACAGAACATCCAGCTCAGGCACCACTTCTTCAATGCTGCTGTGGGTGCTGTATTGGATACCCATCTCTTCCAGTTCTTCACAGATGTAATCAGGCATCGCTAACACTTCTGGCGCAATAAAGAAGAAACGTACGTTATTGAATTTTGATAGTGCTTGCGTCAATGAGTGTACGGTGCGGCCATATTTTAGGTCACCAACGAATGCCACATTGAGGTTGTCGAGCGTGCCTTGCGTTTCGTAAATCGAGAATAGATCCAACAAGGTCTGTGTTGGGTGCTGATTGGCACCATCGCCACCATTCACAATTGGCACACCGTTAGAGAACTCAGAGGCTAAACGTGCTGCGCCTTCTTGTGGATGACGCATCACAAAGGCATCAACGTAAGAAGAGATAACTTGCACCGAATCGGCAAGTGTTTCGCCTTTTTTCGCCAATGACGTGTTACCGCCATTATCAAAACCGATGACAGTGCCACCTAGGCGTTGAACTGCGGTTTCAAATGAAAGGCGAGTTCGAGTTGAAGGCTCAAAGAAGCAGCTCGCAACCACCTTATTTTTCAGCAGCTCTGGGTTTGGCTCTGCTTTGAGTCTTGCTGCAGTATCGACGATAAGCTCCAGTTCATCACGAGAGAGCTCTGGAATGGAGATGATGTGCTTATTAAATAACGAATGCGCCATAACGGGTCTTCCTTTTTCTATGCATACAGTCAAATTGCGGACAAAAAAAAGCCCCCTAAAAATAGGAGGCTTCGAAACGATCAATAGAGCAAAATAAAAATGACACTAACGCCACTCTTTGGCGTGTAGTTTGACAATTATGTGCGACAGAACTGCGGTTCATTTTTTGCTCTCTTTAGACAAATTGCGGAGGATTATACTCAGATAAAAAGGCCATGCAATACTTTCTGTAAAGTATTCATTTAATGGATTTTTATGCGAAATCACGTCCGTTTGTAGCTTCCATTTAAGCCTTTGTCGGAACTGCGAATCTCAGGGTTTTTCAGGTAATAATCTTTTTTAGTACATGAAAAAAAATGCGGGTTTTATCCAAGGTCAAAATCCCAAGAACGCCACCCGCATTTCCCTGTTATTGCACTTAACTTGTCAATGTCTTGCGAACAAGTGAGTGCTTAACTTTTTAACTTCGTAACTTTTTAATTTATTAGCTGCCTAGTGTCGCAACCATGACTGCTTTGATGGTGTGCATGCGGTTTTCTGCTTCATCGAATACGATTGAGTATTCAGACTCGACTACTTCATCTGTCACTTCTACGCCATCTTTAAGTTGCGGATATTCAGCAGCAAGTTGCTTACCGACTGTTGTATCTTCGCCGTGGAAAGCCGGTAGGCAGTGCATGAATTTCACATGTGGGTTGCCTGTTGCTTTGATCATTTCCATGTTCACTTGGTAAGGCATCATTAGGTTGATACGCTCAGCCCATGCTTCTTTCGCTTCGCCCATGGATACCCAAACGTCGGTGTATAGGAAGTCACAACCCTGCACGCCTTCTTGAACATCTTCTGTTAGCGTGATTTTGCCGCCAGTGTGTTCTGCGATTTCACGACATTGAGCTAGTAGCTCTTCTTGTGGCCAGAATTGCTTTGGAGCTACAAGGCGGATGTCCATACCCATTTTCGCAGCGCCAACCATCAGAGAGTTGCCCATGTTGTTACGAGCATCGCCTAGATAAGCAAAGCTGATTTCATGCAGTTGTTTACCACGGCCGTATTCCGTCATGGTTAGGAAGTCAGCCAAGATTTGAGTTGGGTGGAATTCGTCAGTCAGACCATTCCATACAGGTACACCAGCGTAAGCGCCTAGTTCTTCAACGATCTCTTGACCGAAGCCGCGGTATTCAATGCCATCGTACATACGGCCAAGAACGCGAGCGGTATCTTTCATAGATTCTTTGTGGCCAATTTGAGAGCCAGATGGACCTAAGTAAGACACGCGAGCACCTTGGTCGAATGCCGCGACTTCGAATGCACAGCGAGTACGAGTTGAGGTTTTCTCAAAGATAAGTGCAATGTTTTTGCCAGTCAGTGTCGGCTGTTCGTAACCGTTGTACTTCGCTTTTTTTAGCTCCATAGAAAGATCTAACAAGTGTTGAATTTCGCGTGGAGTGAAATCTAGTAGTTTTAGGAAGTTACGATTGCGTAGGTTAAAAGCCATGATGTATTCCTTCTTAGATTTAGGCGCTTTCCTGTTACAGGGAAAGAAAATTCAAGAAAGCGCGATTCAATTTTTGTGTATTAATTTCAGTTCAAACGGTGATTCAGTTTTCTCGCAAGGCTTGAAAAGCTCGCGAGTGGATTAATCTTTGGTGATATTGGTGCCCGCCAGGCCTTGCAGGATTTGCAAACCATCTTCGAGCGCACCGATACCGACGACCTTGCCGCCTTGTTGGATGAATTCGCACGACGCTTCAATTTTTGGCCCCATTGAGCCTGCATCAAATTCGAATTGCGCCAGTTCACTTGGTGTAGTGCTACGCAGTGCGTGTTGAGTCGGTTTGCCCCAGTCAAGGTAAACAGCGTCAGCGTCGGTCAAAATAAGCAGCGCATCCGCATCCAGTTGTTTCGCTAAGAAAGCCGCTGACATGTCTTTGTCGATAACCGCTTCAACACCGACTAATTTGCCGTTTTCTTTTTTGACTGGGATGCCACCGCCGCCAGTACAAATTACTAGGTGGCCGGCACCGATAAGTTGGGTGATTGCTTCGTGCTCAACAATGCCAGTAGGGCGTGGGCTTGGCACCACGCGACGGAAGTGTTGGCCGTCTGGTTTAACGATCCAGTGGAATTTCTCAGCCAATTCACGCGCTTCAGCTTCTTCGTAGATCGGACCAATCGGCTTGGTTGGATCTGCGAATGCAGGATCGTTTGGATCAACTGTCATTTGCGTCAACATGCATGAGATGTTGCGGTTAGGCAGATAGTTTTTGAACTCCTGCATCAACATGTAGCCGATCATGCCTTGAGTCTCACTGCCCAACACATCCAATGGATACGGATTTACTTTTTTGTATTCCAAACCTTGCAGAGCAAGTAAACCAACTTGTGGGCCATTACCGTGAACTAAAACCACGTTGTACACTTTCGCGATTTCAGAGATGGTTTTAACAGCTGTTTCAATATTACGGCGCTGAACATCGGCTTCTAACGGCTCACCACGACGAAGTAGGGCGTTTCCACCGAGTGCGACAACAACAGTTTGCTTAGTCATAATTGTGTTCTCTCATTTGGCCAAGCTGAGATTATTTAAGGTCGTTCAACTTGGCCGTTTCGTCTTAGTGATTAGATACCATCACGCTCAATTGGGCAGCTCATGCAGCGTGCGCCACCGCGACCGCGGCCAAGTTCATCTCCAGGGATAGGAAGAACCGTGATGCCTGCTTTGTCGTATTTTTCGTTGGTGTATGTATTGCCTTCGTAGCCAATAACAACGCCTGGTTTAACGGTAAGAACGTTGTTCGCATCGTTCCACTGTTCGCGTTCTGCATGGAAGTTGTCACCACCGGTCGTGATTAGGTTTAGCTTGTCTACGCCAAGTGCTTTTTCGATAGCCGTTACGAAGTAGCCCTCTTCTTTCACTTTCACTGCGCCAGACTCATCGCCAGTTAGGTTCCAGCACTGCACGTCTTTACTTACAACTTCAGGGTAAACAGAGAAGGTATCTTCGTTCATGTGAGTCATAACGGTGTCTAAGTGCATGCAAGAGCGGTGTTTTGGTAGTTGCATTGCGATAACTTGTTTCGCTTGACCGTGTTTGAATAGGCTAGACGCTAAGTGCTCAACACCTTGTGCTGTTGTACGCTCAGACATACCGATAAGAACTGTGCCACGACCGATAACAAGAACGTCACCACCTTCAATCGTTGAGTTGTCGTAGCTGATATTTTCTTCATCACCAAAGTATTTAATGAAGTCTTGGCCTGCGAATGTTGGGTGCCAGCGGTAAATAGCGCGAACATGGTTGGTTTCACGTTGGCGAGCAGGTTTCGCCATCGGGTTGATAGATACGCCACCGTATACCCAGCAAGATGTGTCACGAGTAAATAGGTGATTTGGTAGCGGTTCGATAATGAAGTCGGTCGGTGCGTGCATGCCTTGCATCATTGAAGATGATTTCATTGGCATTTCAGCGTAAGACAGACCGCCCGTTAGGATTTTTGCTAGCTCTAAGTTCGGTAAGTCGCCTAAGTAGCAACGCACGTCATTAGCAAAAGTTTTACCTAAGCGGTAATCAGAAACTTGATGATTCAAAAGCCAATCTTTCGCTTCTGGCACTGCTAGTGTGTCTGCTAGTAGGTCAGTAAGAAGAAGAACTTCAACACCTTGATCACGTAGCGTTTTAGTAAATGCATCATGCTCTTTACCTGCGCGTTCAACAGCCAGTACGTCATCAAATAGCAAATCGTGACAGTTAGAGGGTGTTAGGTGAGTCAGTGCGCGTCTTGGGCGGTGAACTAGAACGCGGCGTAATTGACCTATTTCAGAACCAACATAGAACTTACTCATGATCGTCTCTCTCTTATATATTTGAATTACTTTTATCGCTAAGAGTAATTATTTATTTTCAGTTGAGAAGAATGAATTATTTATTCACATCTCTTGTCTGGAATTAATATTACGCCTGCTAGTCAGGTATTCTTAGAGATCTATCACAAATCGTTTTTTATCCCGCAGCCCTTTAAAATTAAGGGTTTTAACAAACTTTATGCACTTTTAGTTATGAGTAATACATTCTAAATAGTTAGCTGTTTGGGAACTTTATGCACGCTTTTTTGACGAAACTTACTAGAATCTAATTTACGAGGGATTATATGCAGAATGTTTTTATTGATAAGAGTGTACTTAGCTTGGAAGTATGCAGTGTTTTTATTTAGATATTTAATTTTGGATATGGAATTAATTATTTATTAACAAAGTAAATGCGAATAAAGCTGTTGTGATCACATTTTAAAATCGTCTGTTTAAGTGTGTTTTTTGATAAAAAATGGCATTAACTATCGTTTGTCTATTAGTATGTAAATTACTTTAAATATAATTAACGCTAATAAGTGACTAACTATTTGTTTAAACATCACAGTTGAAAATAGAGTGTTATTTCCTCAAGCTAATTTGATGTTTAAAAGTCGGATTGATTCTTCTATTGCGAGTGCTTTGGGTTTGGCTGAGCTTTGCTACGAACAGAAGATAGCTTGAATATCGCGTGTATGGCTTTGAGGAGCTGTTTTAGTAGCAGAGGGTTACATTGGGAGAGGAAGCAATAAAAAAGCCGCTGTGAGAAGCGGCTTTGGATGAGAAAGGAGTGAAGTGCTGTTAGTTAGATCAGCGCACCAATACTCAGTACAACAATACAGAACACCATCAAGATACCGACTAATGGCATCACCCATTTAACCCAGCGTACATAAGGGACGCGAGCAATCGCCAAGCCGCCCATCACCACCGCAGAGGTCGGGGTGATTAGGTTGACCAAGCCGGATGCAGATTGGTACGCAGTGATAACCAAGTCGCGACCTACACCGGCAAAGTCAGCCAGTGGTGCCATGATTGGCATGGTCAATACTGCTAGACCAGACGTCGATGGAACTAAGAACGACAGTAGAATCTCTAAGAAGAACATCACGTTAATGAAGATAACTGAAGAAAGCCCCGTTACCATTTGCTCTGCAGAGAAGAGAATTGTATCAGTGATCATACCGCGGTCCATCACCACCACGATACCCCGTGCAATACCAATGATAAGCGCAACGCCAAGTAGGTCGCGGGCACCATCAATGAAGCTGGTGGTAAACTCTTCTTCGCTCATACGAGCCACAATACCGACGATGATGGTTGCTGCTAGGAACATTGCTGAGATCTCTGCCATCCACCATCCAGCAACGGATACACCGTAAATCATCACAGCGAACGAGCCACCAAAAATGGTCAGAATCAGTTTGCGAGTCGCGGTGAATTCAAGTTTCTCTCCGCTCGCATTACCTAAGAAGTGCGCTTTGTTCTCTTCGTATTTATCGTAGACAATTGATGTTGTTGGATCGGCTTGAACCATTCTTGCGTAACGCATCACGTAGGCAACACAAATACCCCAACCAATAATCAACATCGCAATACGCAACACGATACCGTCTGTAAATGGAATACCAGAGGCGTTAGCAGCGATCACGGTTGCGAATGGGTTAATTGTTGAACCCAGCACCCCAATGCCTGCGCCAAGCAGTACGGTTGCAGCGGCAACTAGAGGGTCAAAGCGAGCAGCCATCATTACAGGCACTAGCAATGTATAGAAGGGGAGTGATTCTTCCGCCATGCCGTAGACAGTACCGCCAGCGGCAAACAGTGCCATCAGGATTGGTATCATCAACTCTTCTCGCCCTTCTAAGCGGGCGGTGACGCGCTCGATACCCGCATCAATGGCGCCAGTTTTGGTTACTAGTCCTAAGAAGCCACCAATGATTAAAATGAATAGTGAAACGTCGATTGCGGCCGCTTCATAACTATTATGGTCGTAGAAGCCATCAATAGGCGCTAGCAGTACATCAATCACGCCTTGAGGGTTACCTTCTACCGCTTGATAGGTGCCGGTTACGGGTACTTCTCGACCTAGCTCTTCATTCATTGCGCGATCGTATTGGCCTGCTGGAACAATCCAGGTAAGCAGAGCGACGAACGCAATGAGAATAAATAGAATGGTGTAGGCAGAAGGGAATTTAAAGTTGGCAAAGAAGCCGCCCTTTTTTTTCTCGCTTGGTATCGTTTGAGCTGTCATGGCTATCTCCTTACATCATCTTAAATAGAAGTGATGTGAATTAGCGACTAATGATTTATAGATTGTAAATACATTGACACTTATAAAATATCCAACGATATAAAGTTGGATGTTTTAAAATAATGTTTTTATATTTACCAATCCAAATGAAGTTAGATTTATTTTAGCTGCGGTTATTTTATTCCTTACGTTGGAATTTAAGTTTGGTGCTGTTCACAAAAATAATGGCCAATGAATGGGTTAGAAAATGGTAAAAAAATGGCAAGGTTTTTTGGTTAGTTAGCTTGGATTAATATTCGTTGTGGATTAAGGGTAAGTGGGGGATGATTGATTTGGTAGGTGTTGTTTATGAACGGTTAGAATAATCTTGGAATTTTATTCAAACTTTATTTTTAAGCCGTTTTTAAATTTTATAATGGTTATTTGATGCGTATCAAATAATACATTGAGCAGAAAACAAAAAAGGAAGCCGAAGCTTCCTTTTAAATGTTCAATACGCCAGCGTATGTTAGATAAACAGACCGCCGAATGCGAAGCCTAGTGCTACCGCAGTACTGATTGTTACCACACCTGGAATGAAGAATGGGTGGTTGAATACGTAGTTACCGATACGTGTTGAGCCTGTGTCATCCATCTCAACTGCCGCTAGTAGTGTAGGGTAAGTTGGCAGTACGAACAGAGCACTTACCGCAGCAAAAGAAGCAACGGCTGTTAGTGGTGCTACGCCAATTGCTAGTGCTGCAGGCATCAGTGCAACCGTTGTTGCGCCTTGAGAGTAAAGCAGCATAGAAGCGAAGAACAGAACAAGAGCCAGCATCCATGGGTAATCAGCCAGTAGAGCGCCTGCTACGTCTTTGATTTCAGCAACGTGTGCGTTCACAAACGTTGAACCTAACCAAGCCACACCAAGTACACAAACACACGCTGTCATACCAGAGCGGAACGTTGGCGCTGAAGAGATCTTCGCTGCATCAATCTTAGTGAACATCACGATAGCCGCTGCCGCTGCCAGCATCACAGACATGATCGCTTCGTTACGACCTAGCGCTGGGTTTTCAATTAGGCCAACAGAGCTAGAGATAGCCGCTGCGTAACAAACCACGAAACCAATTGCAGCTAGGAAGATGTACGTTGCTTTCTTCGCTGTTGGAAGTATTTCGCGTTTCTCTTCTGTCGCCAGTTTGATTAGACCTTTCTCTAAACGTTCTTGGTAAACAGGATCGTCTTTCAGTTCGCTACCCATGTAGTTCGCAACAACAGCACCAACCATACAAGCGATGAAGGTTGTTGGGATACAAACCATCAATAGCGTTAGGTAATCAACACCAAATGGTGCCAGCATTGCTGCGAAAGCCACAACCGCTGCCGAGATTGGCGAAGCTGTGATGGCAATTTGAGAAGCGACAACCGCGATAGACAGTGGACGCGAAGGACGAACACCTTGGCCTTTCGCTACTTCTGCAATAACAGGAAGCGTAGAGAATGCTGTGTGACCAGTACCCGCCATTAGTGTCATTACAAAGGTCACAATCGGCGCGTAAAAGGTGATGCGTTCAGGGTGTTTACGCAAAAAGTTTTCTGCAATTTGCACCAACCAGTCCATACCGCCAGCAACTTGCATTGCAGCAATAGCGGTAATAACCGACATGATGATCAAGATTACGTCGATCGGGATGAAAGATTGGCTTGTTGGAACGCCAAGAATAAGTGAAAGGGCAATAACACCAGCACCACCGGCAAAACCAATACCGATACCGCCAATTCTGGCCCCCAAAAAGATAAAGAGCAGGACGATAAATAGTTCTACTGCAATCATAAGTAACACCTCATTTAGATTTTATTATGTGAACATTCGCCGATGGAATGTTCACATAATAGTTCTATGGTTTAGATTCAATTTAGCAAAAACGCAACCAATGGAAATCCACATAATAAGCAGGGTTAACCGTATTGGAGCCTAAAAAAGGGCTCCGCTTGGAGCCCTTTTTCGCTAACGTTATTCGTAGCGTTTTGCTTTATACTGAGGATGCATTAAATTTTCAACAGAGAAAATGTCATCAAGCTCTTCTTCGGTTAATAAACCGCGCTCTAGAACCACATCACGTACACTCTTACCTGTTTCAGCACAGATCTTACCGACAATGTCACCCTCGTGGTGGCCAATGTATGGGTTTAGGTAAGTTACGATACCGATAGAGTTAAATACGTGTGATTCACATACTTCTTTGTTTACAGTAATGCCGTCTACACACTTGTCGCGTAGATTCACACATGCGTTTGTTAGGATGTCTAGAGACTCAAACATGCTTTGTGCGATTACAGGTTCCATAACGTTCAGTTGCAGTTGACCACCTTCTGCAGCGAAAGAAACCGTGTTGTCGTTACCTAGAACTTTAAAGCAAACTTGGTTTACTACTTCAGGTACAACTGGGTTTACTTTAGCAGGCATGATTGAAGAGCCAGCTTGTAGTTCAGGTAGGTTCAGTTCGTTCAGGCCAGTACGTGGGCCAGAAGAAAGTAGACGTAAATCGTTACAGATCTTAGACAGTTTAACCGCTAGACGCTTAAGTGCGCCGTGCGTCATTACGTATGCGCCACAGTCAGACGTTGCTTCGATTAAATCTTCAGCCGCGACACATTCAAGACCAGTTACTTCTGCTAGGTGTTTCACTGCAAGACCTTGGTAGCCTGGTGCTGCGTTTAGACCGGTACCGATAGCTGTTGCGCCTAGGTTTACTTCAAGCAGTAGTTTTGAAGTGTATTCTAGGTTTTTGATTTCTTCATTGATGGTTACTGCCCAAGCATGGAACTCTTGGCCAACCGTCATTGGAACTGCGTCTTGAAGTTGAGTACGACCCATCTTCAAAATTGTATTGAATTCTTGGCTCTTAAGCTCGAATGCGCCCTTTAGGTATTCGATAGCGTCGATCAGTTTACGAACGCTGTTGTAAACAGAGATACGGAAGCCAGTTGGGTAAGCACAGTTTGTCGATTGGCTGCGGTTTACATGGTCATTTGGGTTGATGAACTCGTATTGGCCTTTTTCTTTGCCCATCAGTTCAAGTGCCACGTTCGCAATAACTTCGTTCGCGTTCATGTTTACAGAAGTACCAGCACCACCTTGGAAAACATCCGATGGGAACTGATCCATGCACTTGCCCGTGTCTAGGATTAGGTCACAAGCTTGGATGATGTATTTAGCCACTTCGCTTGGGATTACACCTAACTCTTTGTTTGCTAAAGCCGCCGCTTTCTTGGTCATTACCATACCGCGAACGAATTCAGGTACATCTGAGATCGTTACATTTGAGATGTTGAAGTTTTCAACTGCGCGTAGAGTGTGGATGCCGTAGTAAGCATCAGCCGGAACATGACGTTGACCTAATAGATCTTCTTCGAGACGAGTAGCTTGAGGAGCTTCAATTTGAGCTTCTGATTGAGTAGCCATAACAGGATCCTTAGAGAATTATTCTGATTATATAGTTAGTTATTAGCCTATTCTGTGTGCAAATACTCCGTTCGCTAGAATATTGGGCTGATAAATCCGTCCTGACTTATGTGGCACATGATACTGTACTTAGCGCATAAAAATATTAAGTTGATCACCTTTTTCGGTTTTGTTTCGTCAATATTCAGCAAACTTATTCCGGGTCAATAAACACGCTCATTTACAGGATAAATTTGAGATTGGTAGGGCTTTCAGCGTAAACTGCAAGTAACAAAGGAGGGCGTGTGTTTCCTATCTTATTATTACTATTTATCTTCGTACCCATCATTGAGATTGGGCTATTTATTCAAGTTGGTGGCTTCTTAGGATTGTGGCCAACTATTGCGTTGGTTTTGATTACTGCATTTGTTGGTGCATCTCTTGTTCGTAGCCAAGGTATTCAGACACTTATGTCTGTTCAAGGTCGATTGCAACAAGGCGAAATGCCGGCACAACAGATTCTTGAAGGCGTGATGCTTGCGGTTGCAGGCGTATTACTGCTGACTCCGGGTTTCATGACAGACGCGCTGGGTATGTTGGTGTTGCTACCAGCACCAAGAGCGATGATTGCCAAGAAAATGATGGAAAAAATGGTGGTTAAAAATATGTCTGGTGGTTTCCATGCGGGTGGGCAAACTGGCTTTGGTCAGAGTCCTTTTGGACAAGACCCATTCAATCGTGACCCATTTGACCAGTCAAAAGATGGCAACACCTTTGAAGGTGAGTTTGAGAAGAAAGACGACGATAATGATCGTAACCGACTAAACTAATCCACTTTCCCTCTTCTTTATATAGAGGGAAAAACAGAAAAGGCTGTTACCTTTATCCTTCGTCAGAAAGTGATAACGGTAACAGCCTTTTTTATTGAGTATTACTTACTCGTGATATCAAGTAATAAATAACAGGGCGGATGAGCGGTTATTTACTGCGATTGGCATTATACCGCGCCTTCAAATCCCATTTGTCGCCATGCTTCAAACGCGATGATTGCTACAGCATTTGATAAGTTCAGGCTGCGTGCGTCTGGCATCATTGGAATGCGAATACGTTGTTCCATCGGCATGCTTTCGATGAACTCAGCTGGCAGGCCGCGTGTTTCTGGGCCAAACATCAACACATCACCTTGTTGGAATTTTGCATCAACGTGGTGACCTGTTGTTTTAGTGGTACAAGCAAAGATGCGGAAACCACCCTCGCGCTCATTTTCTAGATACTCAAGGAAGGCTTCTAGGTTCTTGTGACGTTTAACTCGCGCTAGGTCGTGGTAATCCAAGCCTGCACGACGAACTTTCTTCTCTTCAAAATCAAAGCCAAGCGGTTCGATAAGGTGAAGGTTTGCGCCGCAGTTAGCACATAGGCGGATGATGTTACCCGTATTGGGTGCAATTTCTGGTTCGTATAAAGCGATATCAAACATGTTGGTTCACAAGAATAATCAAAGATAGCCAGAGTATACGGTGGCAAGCTGAGTGAGTACAGTTCGCCACCATCAGCTTACGCGTTGTTCGCTAATGCTTGTGCGTAGTTTTCTGATACTGCATTCCAATTCACCACGTTCCACCATGCATTGATGTAATCAGGACGACGGTTCTGGTAGCTGATGTAGTAAGCATGTTCCCAAACATCGAGCGCGAGAATCGGCTCACCATCGCTGGCAACTGTATCCATCCAAGGATTATCTTGGTTTGAGGTTGAGACGATCTTGAGTTGTCCTTCTTCTACCACTAGCCAAGCAAAGCCAGAGCCGAAGGTGTTGATTGCCGCTTGAGCGAACTCGTCTTGGAATGTTTCGAAATCACCGAACGTGCTATTGATAGCCTCAGCGAGTTGACCCGTTGGTTCACCACCGCCGTCTTGAGACATGCAGTTCCAATACAAGATGTGGTTGTAGTAACCACCACCATTGTTACGAACGGCAGGGCTGTGTTGGGAGATGTTGGCGAAGATTTCAGTCAGTGATTGCTGTTCAAGTTCGCTGCCAGAGACAGCCGCAATAAACTTATCGTAGTAAGTTTTATGGTGCTTACTGTAATGCACCTCCATCGTTTTGGCATCGATGTAAGGTTCTAGGGCATCGTAAGCGTAGGGCAGAGCAGGGAAAGTATGAGACATGGTAAATCCTCCTTAATTAGAGGATTTACCATAATGATAATGACAATCATTATCAACTATGATCTTTGTAGGGATATTACACCGGTAAGATAGGTAGGGTGATTTCGAGTTGTAATCCGCCTAACGTGCTGCGGCTTGCAGTGATGGTTCCGCTGTGTTGACGAATCGCACTCTCAGTTATGGTTAACCCAAGCCCTGTGCCGCCTGAGTTACGATCACGAGCAGTGGAAACTCGATAGAAAGGCCTGAAGATAGAATCCAGTTCATCCTCTGGTACACCATCACCATTATCATTGACGCAAATTGTTAGCTGATCCTGAACCACATGGAATTGCACATCCACTTGGTCTTTGCCGTAGTAGATCGCATTGCGTGTAATGTTGTCTAGCGCGCTCATCAGCAGCTTAGGGTTACCCGAAATAGAACGCTCAGGGATCTCTGAGAACGTCAGTTGTTTGCCCATCTGTTCGGCTTCAAACTGTGCGTCTTTCAAGATCTCTTCCCATAGGCTCGAGATAGGCTGAACCTCACGAGTAATGTGGCTGTCGACTTGCATACGAGATAACGTCAGTAGCTCACTGATCATCTGTTCAAGACGTTGTGCTTCGGTATCAATACGTTCAAGTTCTTGGCTCTCACCTTGTTTACGAATTGCCAGCGCATTCGCCATGCGCAGACGAGTCAGTGGTGAGCGGAGTTCGTGTGATATATCAGAGAGTAGTCGCTGTTGCCCCGAAATCATCTGGTTTACCGCTTCGACCATTTGGTTAAAGCTTTCACCCGCTTGTCTGAATTCAGAGGTACCTTTTTCAAGTGTTGGGTCGACCTCAAACTGGCCTTTCGCTACACGTTGCGCAGCGCGTTCTAGCCTGCGAGCTGGTTGACTCAGTGCCCAAGCTAGCCAAAGTAATAGCGGAGTACTCGCTAACATGACAGCAAGCAATAGCTGTAAAGGTCTATCAAATAGGCGTAACAAGAATGGCGGTGGTTGATTCCATTTCACTCCGGCATACATCAACAACTCTTCACCTGCCAGTTTGATCGGTACTGGACCGGCCACCATGTAATGTCCGTAGAGCTTTTGTTTCGGCACTTCAGGGTTCTCAATTGAGGTCACAAAGTTGCGAATTGCCTTCAACTTGTAGTCTGAATGTCTCTTAGAGGTAAGGACGGCTCCTTCAAGGTCGGTTAAGTAGATGCGAGCTCGTGAGTCCTTGCGGCTACGTGGTGCCTCAAGTTGGAATACAATTTTGCCCAGATTCGGTTCTTTGGCGTAGCGTTTCTCTGTGAATTTAGCGATACGCTCTAATTTATTGAGATGATCCGCGGGTACATCGCGTGCTACACGCGGGTCTAAATGGGGAAGCGACAGTACCGACAAAAGCACCAGTAACATGGTGAACCAAAAGATAGCAAAGATACGTCCATATAAGCTGGTGATTTTAGGTATACGCATTAATCTTCCTCTACCAATAAGTAACCACGGCCACGTAAGGTCTTGATGCGAGGTTTGGCGTCACTGCGTTCAGGAATTTTTTTACGCAGGTTGGATATGTGCATGTCTATCGCACGGTCAAATGCTGCTAGTCTTTTACCGAGCACATCTAAACTCAACGTTTCCTTGGTGATCACTTGCCCCGGGTTCTGGATTAGGTGGCTCAGCAGGGCGAACTCGGTAGTGGTTAGGTCGATAAGCTGGCCATTACAATAAGCTTCTTGTTTGCCAGGGAATACCTCGATGTCTTGATATTGAACCTTATCGCTGGTGCTTTTAGGTGCCGCAGTGGTCTGCGTTCGGCGCAAGATAGCTCGAATACGCGCTAACAATTCGCGGTCACTGAAAGGCTTAGGTAGGTAATCATCCGCGCCAAGTTCAAGGCCAATCACACGGTCGATCTCTTCGCCTTTTGCGGTCAGCATGAGCACGGGTGTTTCCCAATTTTCTCTCAGCTTCTTTAGTGTTTCCATGCCATTAAGACGCGGCATCATCACATCCAAAAGAATCAAATCAATCTCATCATTGATCGCCTCGAGCCCCGCGTAGCCATCATTGGCTTCGGAAACAGTGAAGCCCTCAAAGCTCAGAATGTCTTTGAGTAAGCTGGTTAACTCGGTGTCGTCATCAATAAGAAGAATGTTCGCCATTGGGAAGCCTTAATCATTTAGTTAGGTTAATAATACTGCTAATTATTCGTCAACTTTCACTCTTTACGATTCTTTACGCTTTCTAAACGTCACTTTACGAGGGAAAGACTAATCTATATTCAAGCGCTGAGAAACAGACGCAACACATGACTTATTATACCGAATTGAGGCAACAATTATGAAAATGACTAAGAAACTTGTACTAGCAGCTGCGGCACTTCCACTTATCTTTGGTACAGCAAGCGCGTATGCTTACGGTGGTGGTGATAAAGGCGACCACAAAGGTATGCACGGCAAATGTGGCGGCTTCGATAAGAAAGTGATGCGTCAGCTAGACCTAACGGATGCTCAAAAAGCAGAACTAAAAGAGATGCGTGAAGCGAATCGCGCTGAGATGAAAGCAAAACATTCAGGCAATAAAGCTGACAAGATCGCGCAAATGAAAGCGCATCACGAGAAAGTTCAAGCATTGGTACTTGCAGACAACTTTGACGAAGCGGCAGCAAACGACCTAGCAAGCCAAATGGTTGAGAAGCAAACTGAGCGTCGCGTAGCAATGCTTAAGAAACAACATCAAATGATGAGCGTACTAACACCTGAGCAAAAGACTCAACTGAAAGAAATCCAGCAAGAGCGCATGGCGAAGTGTGCGGACAAAATGGAAAAGCATATGAACAAAAATCAGTAATTCATGGTTTGAAAAACCTAGTTGAATGAAGGTGTTTGCAAAGAAGCGGCTGTGTGCCGCTTTTTTTGATCCTTAAAAATGAATATTTTACATCATGGCTGTCATATTCAATCGGTTGTTTGCGGGTTATACTTTGTGCTATCAGTCACTTTATAGCCAATTTATGAAACAAAAATATGCACGTTTAGTTACGCTCGCCGCTTGGGCAGCCACCATCATTGCTACCATATTATTGGTTGTGAAGGTTGCAGCGTGGTGGGTGACAGGTTCAGTCAGTTTATTAGCTTCTGTTGTTGATTCACTGTTGGATATCGCTGCTTCTGTAGTCAACCTCGTCGTTGTTCGCTACTCTCTGCAACCCGCTGATAAAGAGCATACCTTTGGCCATGGTAAGGCTGAATCTCTTGCCGCATTAGCACAAGCGATGTTTATTTCTGGTTCCGCTTGTTTCCTTATTCTTAATGGTATAGAGCGTTTCTTCCGACCACATGAGCTGAATTCTCCAGAAGTTGGTATTTATGTCAGCTTGTTCGCGATTGTAATGACCTTTGGTTTGGTTCGATTCCAAAAGTACGTTGTGAGCCAAACAGGTAGCCAGGCGATAGCTGCCGATTCTCTTCATTATCAGTCTGATCTTTATATGAATGCGGCGATCATGCTGGCATTGGCACTTAGTTGGTTTGGCATCGGTCAAGCAGACTCAGTATTCGCGATTGGTATCGGTATCTACATTCTTTACAGCGCTTATCAAATGGCGATGGAGGCGATTCAATCTCTGCTTGATAGGAAGTTGCCTGATGAAGAGCTCAAGCTAATTAAAGAGACATCGTTGAGTGTGGAAGGGGTATTGGGTGTGCATCAACTAAGAACGCGCCGTTCAGGGCCTGTTCGGTTCATTCAATTACATTTAGAACTCGAAGATAATATCCCACTTATTGAAGCGCACCGCATTTCTGACGAAGTAGAAGACAAGCTTATCTCTGTTTTCCCTGATGCTGATGTATTAATTCATCAAGATCCATACTCGGTCGTATTTGGACCAGAGAAGCAGCAGAAATCCCACTCATGGTAAGCGTGCTAAGAAATGGGTAGCAAATGGTAAGTGAGTGGCTTTTGAACTAAAGTGAGTAAAAATTGCTAGTTCTTTGGTGAGACAAAATACAGCTGATAACAATTAATGTTGATTCTGATGTGAATCAACAAAGTTATTGAGTAAAACTGTAATACTCTTACAGAAGTAGAAATGTTACATAAATTTACGCGATTTAAGTGCTATTCCCTTTGAGGAAATGTAACATAAAGCACAAATACAGATTTAAAATCTTGTTGATATACAGTCAGCAAGCAAAAGAATTGAATAATAGATTCCCAAAAATCGAGGGTGAGCATGATTAAGAAGATCGGTGTTTTGACCAGTGGTGGTGACGCTCCAGGCATGAACGCAGCAGTTCGCGGCGTAGTTCGTACTGCACTATCAGTTGGCATTGAAGTTTACGGCATTTACGATGGCTACCAAGGCCTTGTTGAAGATCGTATCGAAAAGCTTGACCGTTCAAGCGTATCTGACGTAATCAACCGTGGTGGTACTTTCTTAGGTTCTGCACGTTTCCCTGAGTTCAAAGACGTTGCTGTTCGTGAGAAAGGCATCGAGAACCTTAAGAAGCACGGTATCGAAGCACTAGTTGTTATCGGTGGTGACGGCTCTTACATGGGTGCTAAGAAACTGACTGAAATGGGTTACCCATGTATCGGTCTTCCAGGCACAATCGATAACGATATCGCGGGTACTGACTACACAATCGGCTACCTAACAGCGCTTAACACTGTTATCGATTCAATTGACCGTCTACGTGACACGTCTTCTTCTCACCAACGTATTTCTATTGTTGAAATCATGGGCCGTCACTGTGGTGACCTTACGCTTATGTCAGCAATCGCGGGTGGTTGTGAGTACATCATTACTCCAGAGACTGGCCTAGATAAAGAACAGCTTATCAGCAACATCCAAGATGGTATTGCTAAAGGTAAGAAGCACGCAATCATCGCTCTAACTGAGCTAATGATGGATGCGAACGAACTGGCTAAAGAGATCGAATCTTCAACTGGTCGTGAAACTCGTGCAACGGTTCTTGGTCACATCCAACGCGGTGGTCGTCCTACTGCATTTGACCGTGTACTGGCTTCACGCATGGGTAACTACGCTGTTCACCTTCTTCAAGAAGGTCACGGTGGTCGTTGTGTTGGTATCGAGAAAGAAGAACTTGTTCACCACGATATCATCGATTGTATCGAGAACATGCAGAACCCAGACCGTTCTGAGCTATTCCGCGTTGCAGAAGAGTTGTTCTAAGCCACGCTTAGCGTTCGCTTGAAAATATTTAAAAACCGCTGATTTATCAGCGGTTTTTTTGTACCTGTCGTTTGAGATTTCAGAAATGACAGGCAATAAAAAAGGCCAACCTAAGTTGACCTTTCATCTAATCTAAACGGTGACGTTTAAATTAAGCTTTTGCTTCAGCTGCTGCTTTAGCGATAGCTGCGAAGCTTTTCGCGTCTAGAGCTGCACCGCCAACTAGAGCACCGTCGATGTCTGGTTGTGCGAAGTAAGCTGCTGCGTTTTCTGGCTTAACAGAACCGCCGTATTGGATAACAACTTTCTTAGCAACTTCTTCAGATTTCTCTGCGATGTGTGCACGGATTTGAGCGTGGATGCGTTGTGCATCTTCAGCTGTAGCTGCTTTACCAGTACCGATAGCCCAGATTGGTTCGTAAGCGATGATAGCGCCTTCAAGAGCTTCAACACCTTGAGTGTTGATAACTGCGTCAAGTTGACGTGCACATACTGCAACAGTTTCGCCTGCTTCGTTTTGTGCTTCAGATTCACCGATACAAAGAACTGGAGTTAGGCCGTTCTCTTTTAGGAATGCGAATTTCTTAGCTACGAACTCATCTGATTCATTGTGGTATTCACGACGCTCAGAGTGACCGATGATGATGTGAGATGCGCCGAACTCTTTAAGCATTGCTGGAGACATGTCGCCAGTGAATGCACCGCTGTTGTTTAGGTCAGAGTTTTGAGCACCTAGGATGATCGCGCTGCCCGCTTCAGTAAGCGTACGCTCTGCTAGATCAACGAAAAGTGCTGGTGGAGCAACTGCTACGTCTACGCCTGTTACGCCTTCAAGTTCAGCGTTAAGACCGTTTAGTAGTTCAACAACCATTTCTTTGCTGCCGTTTAGTTTCCAGTTACCCATAACTACAGGATGACGCATAGGAATATCTCCAAAGTATTTAAATAAATCGAATGTAAAAAAGTAAACTTTATTACGAAATAATATAACAGAATAATATCAACAGATCATGACTGTGGTCATGACTTTCTTGGATCTTACTCAATGGTCAGAGTAGATTTTGAGCATATATCAGTGATCCGGCAGACAGAATAATAGCTAACTTCTCGGATTTTTCACCGTTAGTTGTTATTAAGGGACAAACGATTGCGTTAACAACAGGAAGTAACAATGCCGAATCTAGTTCTTGAGTACTCCAATTCAGTGGATGAGCGAGTAAATATCCAAGGCTTACTGGAAGATCTCCATCAAGTCGCTCTCACATGTGGCTTGTTTGATGTGCCGTCAGTGAAGTCTCGTTCACTGCGTTGCCATAATTGGTTGGTCGGTGATGAGGAAGATAGTGTAGACTTTATTCATATCAGCTTTGAGTTACTTTCGGGACGAACGGAAGAGCAAAAGCGAGAATTGTCACGATCGTTAATGCAGATCCTGCAAGAACAAGCGAGTCATGTAAGAAGCTTAACGGTGAATATTCGTGATATGGATAAAAGTTGCTTTCAAAAAGTAATAAACTAACCATTGCTGCTGACTTTTAGCGGCGTATAAATTTGAGTATTTAAGATGTCGATGAAAGAATTACTGCTCTCTTTCAAGGGGAGAATTGGTCGTAAGACTTACTGGATTTGGAATATTTTCTACTATATAGCGATTACTGGTTTTGCTTCTGGTATCTCTGTATTATTCCCTGCTTACTCTTATATCCTGCTACCAATCTTCCTATTGCTGCTAGTGATCCCAGATCTAGCGGTTACCGCTAAGCGCTGGCACGATCGCAATAAGTCGAATTACTGGTTATTGTTAAATGTGCCTCTAGTTCTGGGTCGCTTAGCTTCACCAATGGCTGCGACTACCACAGAGTCGGTATCGCCAGTTCATATGGCGGCAACCGTTGCGGCATTAGTGTGTGGTTTATGGATTCTTATTGAGTGTGGCTTGTTGAAAGGTACAGAAGGCCGCAACGACTACGGCGAAGACCCGTGTAAGTATTAACAAGGAATAGATAAGAAGGGAGCATCGCGCTCCCTTTTTTCTTTTTTATACTATTCTACTTTCAGTACATTTTTGGCTCTGTATTCGGCCTGAAGGGCACAACATTCTCAGGTAGAGGTTCTTCGAATCTGCAACGTCCTTCGAGTGCATCTTGGAATTTACATACCTGACAACGAAGTTCTTGCATGAGCACAACATTGGCATGGTGTGGGTTTTTACAACGGCTAACCACTAAGTCGATGTGACTTTGCTGAGCGCGTAGCCTGTCTTGCATGGCTTCAGAAGCCGAACAAATCATCTGCTCGCACATCTCGTGTTTGAATTGGTTGAATGCTTTAGGATCGCTTTTCGCGAGTTGGACAAGTTCATCAAAGGGTGGCAGTTTTTGAGCGGGTTGTGGATGCGCCATCATTCCTTCCTTAGCATTAAGCGTGTTTCATATGCTATAAGCTTAAGAAAGAAATTTGTACAAATTTTAATCTATTTGTATTTTCTCAATATTGAGACGTCATTAACCGCTTACCGTGATGATCAAAGTGTGGGTGTTAAGGTATAAGTACAGCGTCGCTCGCCAGCAATGATGTGCTCTGTACGGCTCACATGACACTCATCTTTGAGTAACTCAGTAAACACATTGAGCTCAGATTGGCACAGGCTAGGACAACGAGTCGCAGCCTTGCAGATAGGGCAGTGGTTCTCGATCAAGATGTAGTGATCGTCATGCTCTTGAAGTTCTGCCATGTAGCCTTCGTTTTCACGAAGTTGGGTGAGTTTTTTAAGTTTGCTGATGAGTGAGTCGCAATCAGACAGCGCAGTTTGATACTGCTTGAGTGTGTGTTGTTCACGTTCGGCAGCAACCTTAGCCAATCCTTCTTTACCAAATAGGTTTTCTACAGCATCAATCACTTGAATGGTGAGTTCACCATGTCGGTCGGAAAATTGACTATGACCTTGTTGCGTCAGGGACCAGTGGCGAGTCGGGCGACCCACTTTTACTTTCACATCATGAAACGCAAGAATACCGTCATCTTCCAGGCTTTGCAGATGTTGTCTTGCACCCATTGTCGTCATGCCAAACTCTTCTGACAGTTGTTTCGCGGTTACCGCACCTTGACGTTTGATGGTCTGTAAGATTTTGTCGCTTGTTTTCATACTATCCCTACCTTATGAACCTTACTATTATGAGGTAAGGTGTTTATAAAGCAAACTATTTACTATATTGATGGGGATTTACTCTATAGCTAGCGTTTTACTCTATTGGCAGCCATGGTCAGATTCTGGTGCGCTAATAAAACAAAAGGCTGATACTTGGTATCAGCCTTCGCGTGTTCTGTTGAACCTAGTTTAGGTTTACAGGATGTGACCAATCACTTCTGGGTCTTTACGCTCTAGGTAGTGAATAGACTTGATACGACGAATAGTACGGCAGCGGCCACGGATAAGCAGGGTTTCTGTTGTCGCGATATTGCCTTGACGAGAAATGCCTTCTAGCAAGTCACCTTTAGTGATGCCCGTTGCTGAGAACACAACGTTGTCGCTGCGAGCCATGTCTTCCATCTTCAACACGATACCCGCCGTTACGCCCATTTCAGCACAACGCTCAAGCTCAAGTTCACCGTGCTTGCGGTTTTCTTCTGTGTCGCCTTTAACTTCATGACGAGGTAGAAGACGCCCGTGCATGTCGCCGTCGAGTGCGCGAATTACCGCAGCAGAAACCACACCTTCAGGTGCGCCGCCGATGCAGTACATGACGTCTACTTCGCTGTCTGGCATACAGGTTAGGATAGACGCTGCAACATCACCGTCTGGTACTGCGAATACACGAACGCCCATGGCTTGCATATCGGCAATTACTTGATCGTGACGAGGCTTCGCAAGTGTGGTTACTACTAAAGTATCGAGTGTTTTACCTAGTGCTTTAGCGATGTTTTCTAGGTTTTCTGTGAGTGGCAGTTCTAGGTCAATCACGCCTTTAGCGCCAGGGCCAACAACTAGCTTTTCCATGTACATATCAGGCGCTTTAAGGAAGCTGCCTTTTTCGCCTGCCGCCAATACAGCCAATGCATTTGATTGGCCCATTGCTGTCATGCGTGTCCCTTCAATTGGGTCAACTGCGATGTCGACAGCGTCGCCGCCTACACCTACGTTTTCGCCGATGTACAGCATAGGTGCATCATCGATTTCACCTTCGCCGATAACAATCTCGCCGCTAATTTCGGTTTTGTTTAATAGGCTACGCATTACTTCTACAGCAGCGCCATCTGCAGCGTTTTTATCGCCACGGCCAAGCCACTTGTAACCAGCTAGTGCTGCACCTTCTGTGACACGAGAGAATGACATTGCTAAATCGCGTTTCATGCGGACTCCAAAATTTTCAAAGGGGGAATAGAAATTTCGCGGCGAATTTTACCATATCCAAAAGGAAACGTTTGCCTTTTTGTTTTTTGGAGATTGCTCTCGATCAATTCGCAGTGGAAAACAGTTATTATTCATCAAAATAATCGGTTTGCCGTTGTGGTGGTAATCATTCACGTCAATATTCGGTAAAAAGCGCTGTTTTTTTCATCGAATGGCGCAAAATATCGAATATATTGAGTGTTTATCCTTGCTCTGCTGAGTAGAATGGGGAAATAAGTGGAGTGAACCTTCACCATCAAACGGATAACTTAAAGGTAGGCCAGAATGTCTTTTGAAGTACTAGAGCAGCTAGAAGCAAAAATTCAAACAGCAGTAGATACAATTGCACTTCTTCAAATGGAAGTGGAAGAGCTTAAAGAAGAGAAACAAGCACTAGCAACAGAAGCTGGTGAGCTTAAAGCAAGCCGTCACGAGCTAGAGCAAAAAACTCAGCAAATGCAGGAAGAGCATTCAGCATGGCAAGATCGCATCCGTAACCTTCTTGGTAAAATGGATGAAGTAGAGTAATCGACTCTTCAGGTTTAAAAAAACGCCCGCTACTCAGTAGCGGGCGTTTTTGTTTGTTCTTAATCTTTGTTTTATTATTCAAAGCCGAGTGAATTACTCGACCTCTTCTTCAACATCCAGATCGAGTTCTACGTCCAAAGGTTCTGCTGAAAGAATGATGCCGGTGTTGTCTGCGTAGAGGTAATCTTCGGGTAAGAAGGTCACGCTGCCAAAGTTCACAGGAACGTCTAACTCACCGACACCCTCTTGGCTCGCTCCAACAGGGATAGAAGCCAAGGCTTGGATGCCTAGGTTCATGTCTTCAAGCTCATCGACTTCACGAACGCAGCCGTAAACTACAATCCCTTCCCACTCATTGTCTTCGGCAAGTAAGGCAATTTCAGCATCGATCAGCGCTTTGCGTAGTGATCCGCCACCATCGATTAACAGTACACGCCCTAGACCATCTTGTTCTAATACGGAGCGAATTAAAGCGTTATCTTCAAAACACTTTAATGTCGTGATCTGTCCTGCGAAGGATGCACGTCCACCGAAGTTGCTGAACATTGGCTCCACGACATCAACTTGATCCAAATATATGTCGCACAGTGCTGAAGTGTTGTATTCCATTCGTATACCTTTTGAACAATGAGCTTACTTTGAGTATATCGGTGCTTGATCCCTTTGCAATGATTAGTCTCAATTAACTCAATAGAGTTTGAGCTACGACAACCCCTGCAAACAATAGGTTAGTGACCAATGAACATTTCACAATCACAGGCATCATTGGTGCGATCTGTGCTGGTTTTTCGGTTTCCCAAACAGCCTTACCATGCTTATAAACGATAATAATGCTCAGTAAAAACGGCAGACTGATCCAGGCCGGTTTTTCTTGAATAAGTAGGTAGATAGCGAAAGACGCAAGGGCGAGGCCAAGCAGTGCAAAATGATAGTGCTTGGCTTTGCGCTGTCCTAGGCGAACCGCCATGGTGCGCTTACCGCATTCGCTGTCGTTTTCGATATCACGCATGTTGTTGATATTGAGTACCGCCACCGCCATCAGTCCGCAGCCTAAAGCAGGCAAAAACAGGCTGGGTTCAACATGGCCAGTGTGTAAGAAGTAAGTCCCTGAAACACCTAACAAACCGAAGAAGATAAACACCGATAAGTCACCAAGGCCAATATAGCCATAAGGTTTGTTACCGACGGTGTAAGCGATGGCTGCAACAATGGCCAATATGCCTAACGCAATGAAAGATAAGATACTTTCGAGCGAGCTCAGCGCATGAAAAATAAGAATCAGCCCGGCAATCACGGTAAACATGATGTTGAGGATGATCGCTTGCTTCATGGTTTTCGCTGTTACCGCGCCAGATTGCATGGCACGTGTAGGCCCCAGACGGTTTTCGTTGTCTGTGCCTTTTACGGCGTCGCCATAGTCATTGGCGAGGTTCGATAGAATCTGTAATAGGGTGGCGGTTAAAAAAGCCAGTAATGCTATTGATAAAGAAAACTGACCACCGGCGAACGCTAAACTACTTCCTGTAAGAATAGAGACAAGTGCGAGAGGCAGAGTTTTTGGTCGTGCGGCATCAAGCCAAATCAGTAGAGATTGTTTCATCGTAGGTCTAATTCTTTGTAAGTCTTCGTTTCATACTGTGATTTGAGTATACGCCCATTTTTCGGGTAATAAAAAGCCCACTCGAAAGTGGGCCTTGAATTCGCTTATTAGCTGCTATTTCTTTGAGATAGAGCAATAAGTTGGAGTTTGGTGTGCTACAGGATGAAGCGACTTAGGTCTTCGTCTTCTACGAACTCACCAAGTTTTGATGTTACGTAAGCTTCATCAATCACTAGCTTGCTGCCAGCTTTGTCTGTTGCTTCGAATGAAATCTCATCCATTAGGCGCTCCATTACAGTGTGTAGACGACGCGCACCGATGTTCTCAGTGGTTTCGTTTACGCGCCATGCTGCGTCCGCAATCTGGTTGATGCCATCTTCAGTGAACTCAATGCTGACATCTTCTGTTTTCATTAGGGCAATGTATTGCTCTGTTAGAGATGCTTTTGGTTCAGTCAGGATGCGTTTGAAGTCATGTGCTGAAAGCGCTTCAAGCTCTACGCGGATTGGCAGACGACCTTGTAGTTCAGGGATCAGATCAGATGGCTTAGCCACTTGGAATGCGCCTGATGTGATAAACAATATGTGGTCAGTTTTAACCATGCCGTGCTTCGTTGATACTGTGCTGCCTTCAATAAGAGGCAGTAGGTCACGTTGCACACCTTCGCGAGATACGTCTGGGCCTGAGCTGTCGCCACGCTTACAGATTTTGTCGATCTCATCGATGAAGACGATACCGTTATTTTCTGCGTTGAAGATCGCATTCTCTTTTAGCTCTTCTTGGTTCACAAGCTTTGAAGCTTCTTCTTCCGTCAGTGCTTTGAATGCGTCTTTGATTTTCATCTTGCGTTTTTTCTTGGTGTCGCCCGCTAGGTTTTGGAACATACCTTGCAGCTGGTTTGTCATCTCTTCCATACCTGGAGGTGACATGATTTCAACGCCCATTTGCGGTGCAGCTACATCAACTTCGATCTCTTTGTCGTCTAGCTTACCTTCACGCAGTTTCTTACGGAAAATCTGACGAGTGTTTGAAGAGGTGGTGTCTTCAGTTGATTGCTCGTTCTGACCCCACGCATCACGAGCAGGTGGTAGAAGGGCATCAAGAATGCGTTCTTCCGCTTGTTCTTCAGCGCGGTATTGTACTTTTTCCATCGCTTGTTGGTGTGTCATCTTGATTGCAACGTCCGTTAGATCACGGATGATGGTCTCAACTTCTTTACCAACGTAGCCAACTTCGGTGAACTTAGTCGCTTCTACCTTGATGAAAGGCGCGTTTGCTAGTTTCGCTAGACGGCGAGCAATTTCAGTTTTACCCACACCCGTTGGGCCAATCATTAGGATGTTCTTTGGTGATACTTCAACACGCAGGCTTTCTTCAAGCTGCATACGACGCCAGCGGTTACGCAGAGCGATGGCAACTGAACGTTTAGCGTTGTCTTGGCCGATTATGTGGCGATTGAGTTCGTGAACAATTTCGCGAGGAGTCATCTCAGACATGGTTTTTCCTTAATTCTTTAATCACTGTTGAATACAACGTTATTGATGGAAGCGGTCGTTACTCTGGCTTTGGCAGCTCAACGGTGCTTTCTAGTTCTTCAATAGTGTGGTGATGGTTGGTGAAGACACAGATATCGCCTGCAATGTTCAGCGACTTCTCTGCGATTTCACGCGCATCTAAATCAGTATTTTCTAATAGTGCAGTAGCTGCTGCTTGAGCAAAGTTACCGCCTGAACCGATCGCAATCAGGTCGTTCTCAGGTTGAACTACGTCACCGTTACCTGTGATGATCAGTGAAGCGGTCTCATCCGCTACTGCTAACAGTGCTTCTAACTTACGTAGAGCACGGTCGCTACGCCAATCCTTCGCTAGCTCAACGGCAGCTTTGGTCAGGTGGCCTTGGTGCATTTGCAGCTTGCTTTCAAATTTTTCGAATAGCGTGAAAGCATCAGCGGTACCGCCAGCAAAACCTGCCAGTACTTTGTTGTTGTATAGGCGACGTACTTTACGGGCATTGCCCTTCATTACAGTATTGCCTAGAGATACTTGTCCATCACCCGCGATGACGACTTTATTATTACGACGTACAGATACAATGGTAGTCACGAGTAGGGCCTCTTAATATTTCTTATCTTTGGGTATAAAAAGTATATGAGGATGGTGCTCGGATAATTCAAGGAAGGGGGAGTGATGTCGTGCAACTTATCGGTGGAAGTTGTAAGGAAATTTGGCTAAAGGGGAGGGGGATAAAAGAAAACCTCCACAATGGGAGGTTTTCGGTGTTTGGTTTTGGCTTTTACTAAGACAGAGACTGACGCTGAACTCAAAACTACTCGGTGTCTTTCCAAATAGCACAAGGTTCGATTTTTGCTCGTTGCAGCTTATGGCGATCGCGCTCGGCGTCACGCTTCAACTTGTAGGGTCCTAGAACCACACGGTACCAGCTACTACCATCTTTCTTGCGGATCTCACTCGAGATACCTTGGAACGCAATATCCAACTTACGTGCTTCTGCCTGCGACGAGGTTTTGTAAGCGCCACACTGCATGATGTAAGGGATCTTAGAGATCTGTTGTTCTTTGGCTTTTACTTCAATTTCGCGGCTTGGCAGCGTTTCAACGTAGTCCCACTTCTCTTCAGGAGGCGGTGGAATCACTTTCGCTGGTTTTGGCTTAGGTTTTGGTTTGGTAGCCACAGGTGTTGGTGCTGGCGGCTCAGGATCATTACTCAATAGGTAAAGTCCGTAACCAAAACCACCGGCAAGGAGGATCGCCAAAAGACCACTGCGCCAAGGTTTACGGCGAGGGGCTTGTTTCTTGGTCGGCTTTTTCGTACCACGACCGCGCTTTACATAATCTCTATTAGCCACAAGACAATTCAATAGTTGCTGATTCTGCCCTCATGGTAATCCAGATTGCGCGAGGATAATAGTGTAGAAATGGAAGCGGCACATCAAAATGTGCCGCAGATTTGTAAGGGTATTTTTGAGGGTTACATTCGAGGTGGTGCTGTACTGCCTCGAACCACTAATTTAGCTTCAAGTAGACGCGAACCTGCTTGCACATCGTTGCCTTTCAGTAGATCAAGCATCATCAACATCGCTTGGCGTCCAATCTCATAACGAGGTTGAGAGATGGTGGTGAGCGGTGGATCGCAGTATTGAGCAAATTGGATGTCATCGAAGCCGACAATCGATAGGTCTTGAGGAACGCGTAAGCCTAGCTTCTTCGCTTCTTGAATAGCGCCAATGGCCATCGCATCGTTGTGACAGAAGATAGCGGTTGGTTGCTCAGGTAGTGCTAGCAATTGACGAACTGCTTGAGCACCCGCTTCAAAGGTAAAATCACCGACGGTACTGTAGGCTGGATTCATTGAGACTCCAGCACGGCGTAGCGCTTGTTGGTAGCCTTGTTGACGGAACTTACAAAGTGTTGCTGATACTGGGCCTGAGATTTGAGCAATACGTTTATGACCTAACTGAGCTAGGTAGTTAACCGCTTCAAATGCCGAGGTCAGGTTATCGATGTGTACGGTAGGAAGTTCAAGCTCAGGGGCAAACTCACACGCCATCACCATTGGTGGTAAGTTCTTTTGTTCAGACTTACTGACATCAAATGGATGGTCAGTGCCAAGTAACAGCATGCCGTCAGCTTGTTTGGTGAAAACTAAGTTAACAAACGAAGACTCACGCTTCTTTTGTTGGCCGCTATCACCCAGTAAGACAAGGTAGTCATTTTCTACTGCAGCATCTTCGATACCACGAATGATCTCGGCGAAATAAGGGTCACAGATATCAGGAACGATTGTGATGATGGTTTTTGATTCGTTGCGACGTAAGTTTCGAGCTAATGTATTGGGTGAGTATCCAGCTTCAAGTACTGCTGTTTCCACTCGTTTACGAGTTGAAACTGAGACTTTCTCAGGGTTCATCAATGCACGTGATACTGTGGCTGTTGAGACGCCTGCTAGCTGGGCAACATCCTTCATTGTCGCCATAAATTAAACCCTCTTTTAAGTTCCTTTGCTGCCTAAGTATCTAAGGCATGAATAATAAATGTAATCGAATAGATATTATGAAAGTGTTGCTAACACTTTTTTTATTGCAATATTTTATTCGTTTAGCCCGTGTAAAGTTACGGCTAGATTAACAAAAATCACATGACTAGTGTGAAGTTGATCACGATAAATATGAAATATTTGTGAACAAACTTATCATTAGTTTTAACCCAAGTAGGTTTAGCTCAAATCTTGCGGCTCAATATCGAGTGACCAACGGACTTTTTTCGCAGCAGGTAACATATTGATGGCCGGCTTGGCACTCATTAATAGCTTATGCATTAACGAGCGCGTCTGAGTTTGTAAGATTAACTGCCAGCGAGATTTGCCCGCTCGTTTTGCTAACGGGGCCGGGGTTGGCCCTAACACCATGCAATATTGATCAAACAGTGGATGCGATTCCAATGTGTGACGAACTTGACGTAAGAACTCTTCCACCAAGCGCGTGTCGTTCGCTTCTGCTCTAAACAGCGTCATAAAGGTATAAGGTGGCAACATAGCCTGTTTACGCTCTGCCAAGGCCGTTTGAGCAAAGTGGTTATAATCTTTATGTAGTAGCGCCTGCAGCAACCCGTGTTCTGGGTGGTGCGTTTGTAAGATCACCTCACCTGGCTTACTAGCACGACCTGCACGACCAGCAACTTGAATAAAAAGCTGAGCAAGACGCTCAGAGGCTCGGAAGTCACTGCTGTATAAAGAGCCATCGACATCCAATAACGCCACGAGTGTCACATCAGGGAAATGGTGGCCCTTAGCAAGCATCTGCGTACCGATAAGAATTTGGTATTCCCCCTTACGAATCGACTCTAGTGCGCTTTCTAAACTGCCTTTACGGCGGGTGCTGTCACGGTCAATACGAATGGTTTTGTATTCAGGGAATAGTTGGCCAAGCTGAGCCTCTAACTGCTCGGTACCGACACCCACAGTCACTAAGTTCGCAGACCCACAACCTTGGCAATTGTGCACGATATGCTGTTGCGAGCCACAATGGTGGCAGCGCATTTCATTACTGTATTGATGGTAGGTATAGTACGCATCACAGCGCTTACACTCGGCTGTCCAACCACAATCGTGACACATCAATGCCGGAGAAAACCCGCGGCGGTTGAGAAACAACATCACTTGGTTGCCTGCTTTGAGGTGTCTTTGCATCTCTGCAATCAACGACGCAGACAAGCCGCTTTCTAGGTATTCACCTTTTACATCTAGCACTTTATTGGTGGTTGGCAGTGCAACACCCGCACGTGAAGTAAGGGTGAGATAACTGTATTTACCAATCTGAGCGTTGTGCAGTGTTTCAAAGGCCGGAGTCGCCGAGCCTAACACTATTGGAATCTGTGCTTTATGAGCACGCATGATCGCCACATCTCGAGCGTGGTAGCGCAGGCTATCTTGTTGTTTATAAGAGGCGTCGTGTTCTTCATCGACAATGATAATGCCCAGATCCGCAAACGGCGTGAACAGAGCCGAACGGGTACCAATCACGATGCCCGCTATTTTATCACGCGCCGATAACCAAGCATTCAGTCGCTCAGAATCGTTTAAACCTGAGTGGATAACCTCAACAGGCACATTAAAGCGTCGTTTAAAGCGGTTAATCGTTTGAGGGGTGAGGCCAATCTCAGGCACGAGTACTAACGCTTGTTTACCTTGATCGAGAATCGGCTTAATCATATTCAGGTAAACCTCGGTCTTACCTGAGCCAGTGACGCCTTCTAACAGGAAACAACCAAAGTCGGTTTGGCTATTTACGGTCGCAATCGCGATGGCTTGTTCAGCATTGAGCTTAGGTTTGTCTTGGTCGTTTTCAAGATCAACTGGCCACGCCTGACGCTTCGGCTTTTTCTCTACCGATTCAATCCAGCCTTTCTCTTCTAGTGTCTTGAGTACGGCGCTGCCAACTTCTTCATCAATGAACTCTTGATGGGGAACGGGGCCGTGCTCAAGCATGTGCATCACTTTGGCTTGTTTGACTGCGCGACCAAAACCTTGCATCAGTTGGTCTTTGCCTGATGGCGTTAACTGCCACTCAACCAGCGTTGCGAAGTCGGCGGCTTTGCCTTTTCTTAGAGCGCTCGGAAGGGCGTTAGCAAAGGTCTCGCCAAGAGGGTACTGATAAAATTGACTGCACCACATTAACAGTGAATAGACAGATTCCGGCCAAACAGGCTGATTGTCTAATAGGGCTTTAATGGGTTTGAGCTTGTCTAGCTCGAATTCAGATTCGTTAACCAGAGCCGTTACAATACCGGTTAAGGTTTGTCGTCCAAAAGGCACAGAGACTCGTCCACCAATAATCGGAAATAGATGGCTAGGAATCTTGTAATCGAACTGCTTGTCGAGTGGAACAGGCAGTGCCACGCGGGCAATCATTGGACGCATAAAGGGACGGCTTTATCTGAGTTGACGAGAGCGAACAGTCTAAAGGATAAGGCGGTTAAATTCGAGAAGCAGTTTGGATGAAGGCGGAGAGTTAACGTATACAGACAACGACAGCTCGAAATCTCAGGGCGATAAAGGAAATAAAGAGAGAATTGGTGAAAAATGTATCAAATCAGTTGATCCTGCCTTTTAGATTCATTACTATACTGCGCCTTAAAGGTATGGCTTCATCACTCTTTTGTGTCGATGCGGTGTCTTTATTTCTTTTTTAAACTACGTGTGGTGTGCGGCTTAGAATCGTATAGCGACACGGCCTACTTGAGGTTATCCCATGAAAGCTGGAATCCACCCAGAATACAAAGCAGTTTCTGCAACTTGTTCTTGCGGCAACACATTTGAGTTCAACTCAACGCTAGCAAAAGAATCAATCCACCTAGACGTATGTGACAAATGTCACCCGTTCTACACTGGTAAGCAACGTATCGTAGATACTGGCGGCCGTGTTGATCGCTTCAACAAGCGTTTCGGTGCTCTTTCTAGCAAGAAGTAATTCTCGCTATTTAGACATGAAAAAGGACACTTCGGTGTCCTTTTTTGTTGCCTGTAATTTGAGAAAGCAGTGACTTTCATTCAAGCTTCAATCCCGCCTAACGATAAGGTGCCTACCTTTCTATTGCAGGGCAATTCCTTGCGTACCTCTCTTCACCAAATTCAGCTCGAAAGTTCAACAAGCGACAGTAATTTCAACTGCTCACTGGTCTTATTAGTAGTGAAATCTCGTTTTTTAATGAGACAGAGGCTTCAACCACCTAGGAACTTTGAAGTACATCCATTAACATGAACAAGATCCCCCAAATAATAATATCCTAGGAACCTACACCTATGTCTGAAGACAGCAGCCAAGCTCAATCCTCTCAAGAATTATCGCCTCAAGAACAATTCCGTCAGCAAGCTCTTGATTACCATGAGTTCCCAATTCCTGGCAAAATTGCCGTAGAACTGACGAAGCCTGCAAACTCTGCAGAAGACCTAGCACTTGCATACAGCCCAGGCGTAGCCGAGCCTGTTCGCGAGATCGCACAGAACGTCGATAACGTTTATAAGTACACAGGTAAAGGCAACATGGTTGCAGTTATCTCTAACGGTACAGCGATTCTTGGCCTAGGTAACCTTGGTCCTATTGCTTCTAAACCTGTTATGGAAGGTAAAGCGCTCCTGTTTAAGCGTTTTGCTGGTTTAGATTCTATCGATATTGAAGTAAAACACCGCACAATCGATGAGTTCGTTGATACGGTTGCAAATATCGCAGATACATTCGGCGGTATTAACCTGGAAGACATCAAAGCACCAGACTGTTTTGAGATTGAACGTCGCCTGATTGAACGTTGTGATGTTCCGGTATTCCACGATGACCAACACGGTACTGCGATTGTGACAGCAGCGGGTATGCTGAACGCGATCGAACTTCAAGGTAAGAAACTTGAAGAGTGTAAGATCGTTTGTTTAGGTGCTGGCGCAGCAGCGGTTGCTTGTATGGAACTACTGATTAAGTGTGGCGCTCAGCGTGAAAAAATCTACATGCTTGACCGTAAAGGTGTGATCCACACTCGTCGTGATGACCTAAACGAATACAAAGAGCTGTTCGCAAACAATACCGACAAGCGTACGCTTGAAGATGTTATCGAAGGCGCTGACCTGTTCTTGGGTGTATCGGGTCCTAACCTGCTTCCAGCAGAAGCTCTAACGCTGATGGCTGATAAGCCAGTTGTGTTTGCATGTTCAAACCCAGATCCAGAGATCAAGCCAGAGCTTGCTCACGAAGTTCGTTCTGACCTTATCATGGGTACAGGCCGCAGTGATTACCCTAACCAAGTAAACAACGTACTTTGTTTCCCATTCATTTTCCGTGGTGCACTAGACGTGCGTGCGAGCGAAATCAATGACGAAATGAAGCTAGCGGCGGTTAAAGCGATTCGTGAACTGGCGAAAGAAGAAGTTCCAGCTGAAGTACTAGCAGCTGCGGGCGAGACTGCACTGGAGTTCGGTAAGGGTTACATCATTCCTAAGCCAATGGACCCACGTCTACTTCCTCGCGTAGCAAAAGCAGTAGCAGAAGCGGCTGTTGAATCTGGCGTAGCTCGTATCGAGATGCCTGCTAACTACATGGCATAGAAGCATATGGCATAGAGACTGGATGACATAATCTTCTGGTATCGTCGTTTCGTTATCGAGACGAAAAGAATAATAAAAAACCGACTCATCTGGAGTCGGTTTTTTTATGTCTATCATTCACAGCGCAGTCATAAAAAACAATGCGCGGTGTGATAAATAGGGTTCAGCTAGAGCGAATCAATAATGAAGGCAGTGACTGAGTTGTTTTTATTCTTCGTCAAACGCTTCGAACTCGATGCCCATTTCTGTCATCAGCTTTTTCACTTCAGCAGGGATATCGTCAGGACGGTCTTTACGAAGGTCTTCATCCGTTGGTAGTGGTTGGCCTGTGTACGCATGTAGAAAGGCTTCGCACAGTAGCTCACTGTTTGTTGCATGGCGTAGGTTGTTAATCTGGCGGCGAGTACGCTCGTCAGTTAGAACCTTTAACACTTTTAGAGGGATAGAAACTGTAATCTTCTTTACTTGTTCGCTTTTCTTTCCATGCTCAGCATATGGGCTTATGTATTCACCATTCCAGTCGGCCATTGCGTACCTTCATCACTTTAGTTGTTAGAATAAATTAATAGTGGTGATTTTAGCGGGATTTACCGCCATAAGCAAAGACATATAGACGTCTAGAAGTGTTGACGTCTCACGTTTATGAAAGTAAAGTGAATAACATATATCTAACACAGCCGCAAAATGCCGACAAGCAGCTGTGATTCTCAGACGCAAAACTTGTAAGGAAGCACCTATGAGCAGCCGGAAGCCAGCAACCATCGCAGTACGTACTGGTATCGAGTCAGACACGCAACACCATGCCGTTGTCCCACCTATTTATCTTTCGACTAACTATGGGTTTCCCGCTTTTGGTGAAGTGCCAAAGTACGATTACACCCGTTCTGGTAACCCAAATCGCGGTTTATTAGAAACGGCACTGTTTGAGCTTGAATCGGGTAAAGGCGCGGTTGTCACTAATTGTGGTACCTCGGCGCTTAACTTATGGGTTTCTGCTTTCCTAGGCGGCGATGATCTTATTATCGCACCACACGACTGCTACGGCGGTACTTACCGTCTGTTTAACACTCGCTCACTCAAAGGTGACTTTAAAGTTCTGTTCGTTGATCAATCGGATCAAGCGGCGCTGGATGCGGCGATCGCGCTTAAGCCAAAGTTGATCTTAATTGAAACACCATCGAATCCTTTGGTTCGTGTGGTTGATATTGCAGAAACTTGCCGTAAAGCGAAAGAGGTTGGTGCTCTGGTTGCTGTCGATAACACGTTTTTGACTCCAGTGTTCCAAAAGCCTTTAGAACTGGGTGCGGATTTTGTTATCCACTCAACCACCAAGTACATCAACGGACACTCGGACGTTATTGGTGGCGTTGTCGTCACGAAAACTGAAGAGCACGCTGAAGAGCTAGCATGGTGGGGCAACTGTATTGGTGCGACCGGCACACCATTTGATAGCTACATGACTCTACGTGGTATTCGTACGCTAGGTGCGCGTATGCGAGTTCACGAAGAAAGCTCACGTGAAATTCTGGCGTCTCTGCAGCAGCAAGAGCTCGTCGGCACGATTTACCACCCAAGCCTTCCTGAACATCCGGGTCATGATATCGCGAAGAAGCAGCAGTCTGGCTTTGGTTCAATGCTGAGCTTTGAGTTTGCGGGCTCATTCGAGGCGCTTAAATACTTTGTTGATAAGTTAGAGCTGTTCTCTTTGGCGGAATCGCTGGGTGGTGTGGAAAGCTTGATTTGTCACCCTGCGTCGATGACTCACCGTGCAATGGGCGAAGAAGCGCTGGCAGAAGCGGGTGTTTCTCAACAGTTACTGCGTCTTTCTGTTGGTCTTGAAGATGCAGAAGACTTGATTGATGACCTCAAGCAAGCGTTTGAAAAGACACAAGGCTTTCTTGCTGAAGGGGAGGGTTAATAATGGCAACCTTTCGCCAGCTACATAAATTTGGTGGTAGCAGCTTAGCGAATCCTGAGTGTTACCAGCGCGTGGTCAACATTCTTAGAGAATACTCATCAGCCACTGACTTGGTCGTGGTGTCGGCAGCGGGTAAAACAACTAACCGCTTGATTGAGTTTGTTGAAGCGCTCGATAAAGATGGTCGTATCGCTCACGAATGTTTGCAAGCACTTCGTCAGTTCCAACTTGAGCTGATTGAAGCGCTGCTTGAAGGTGAGTCTGCGGCTCAGCTAACGGCCACTATTCAGCAAGAATTTACCGCTTTGGGTGAGTTAACGGCTCCTCTAAGCGAAGCGCAAAAAGCACAAGTGCTAGGACACGGTGAGGTTTGGTCTTCACGTCTGTTAGCCGCTTTGTTGTGCCAACATGATTTACAAGCGGTTGCTCAAGATGCTCGTGCCTTTTTGCGTGCAGAAGTAGGTGCTCAACCTGAAGTTGACCGCGCACGTTCTTATCCTCTGATTAAAGAAGCTTTGGCGCAGCATGCACATTGCCGTGTCGTTATTACTGGCTTTATGGCTCAGAATTGCGAGGGTGAAACGGTATTGCTTGGTCGTAACGGCTCAGATTACTCAGCAACCGTGATTGGTGCTTTGGCTGAAGTTGAACGCGTGACGATTTGGAGTGATGTGGCGGGCGTTTACAGCGCAGATCCTCGTTTGGTTTCAGATGCGTGTTTACTGCCTCTACTTCGCCTTGATGAAGCCAGTGAATTGGCGCGTCTTGCCGCTCCAGTGCTTCATAGCCGAACGCTACAGCCTGTGGCTCAAAGTGCTATGGATCTCAGCTTACGCTGCAGCTATCAGCCGGAGGCGGGCTCTACACAGATAGAGCGTGTATTGGCATCGGGTCGCGGTGCAAAAATCATTACCTCTTTAGATGAAGTGCTGATCGTGCAGCTGACGTTTGGTCACGGCCATGATTTCGACCGCCTAGAGGGTGAAGTGCTTGAAGGGCTTAAGCGTGCTCAACTGGAGCCGCTTGCTTATGAGCTTGAACCGGATCAGCACTGTTTGCGTCTTGCTTACACAGAAGAGATCGCTGGTGGCGCTTTAGAATATCTACAAGATCACGCGATTGAAGCTGAGATTAAGCTTAAAGAGGGTTTCTCTTTGATTGCTGCCGTGGGTGCTGGCGTGACTAAGAACCCGAACCATTGTTACGGTTTCTACCAGCAGCTTAAGAGCTCGCCAGTTGAGTTCATCTCGGAAGCGAACTCTGGCTTGAGCTTAGTGGCTGTGATTCGTAAGAGTGAAACATCAAGCCTAGTGAAAGGTATTCACTCTCAACTATTCCAAGCGCAGAAGCGTGTTGCGATTGCTTTATGTGGCAAGGGCAATATTGGTTCAAGCTGGTTAAGCCTGTTTGCAGAGCAAAAAGCGGAACTTGAAAAGCGTCGTGGAATGAACTTTGAATTGGTTGCGGTGGTTGATAGCCAAACCTATTGGTTCGATGACCAAGGCATAGATGCGACTTCGGTAGGTAAGCGTTTTGATGATGAAGCGATTGCTAACAATGGTAACGGCTGGTTAGAGCGTTTAGGCTCTATTCAGGGTTATGACGAAGCAGTGGTTCTCGATGTGACTGCAAGCCCTGTGCTTGCAGCAAAGTACCTGCAAATTGCACAACAAGGTATCCACCTGATCTCGGCGAACAAGGTGGCTGGTTCTGCATCGAGTGAGTATTACCATCAAGTACAAGATGCTTTCGCTAAGATCAGCCGTCATTGGTTGTACAACGCGACAGTGGGTGCAGGCTTACCGATTAACCACACGGTACGTGACCTACGTGAAAGTGGCGATGACATCATTGCGCTGTCGGGTATTTTCTCTGGCACGCTGTCTTGGTTGTTCCAGCAGTTTGATGGCACGGTGCCGTTCAGCGAGTTAGTCGACTTAGCATGGCAACAAGGCCTGACTGAACCAGACCCGCGTGCTGACCTAGATGGTTCAGATGTGATGCGTAAGCTGGTGATTCTGGCGCGTGAGTCGGGTTTGGATATCGAACCTGAAAACGTAAAAGTAGAATCTCTCGTACCTGCAGAGCTGCAAGAGCTATCTGTGGATGACTTCTTCGACAAAGCTTCTGTACTGAGCGAAGAGTTGGCTGAGCGTTTGGAAAAAGCGCACTCTCAACAGAAAGTTCTGCGTTACGTAGCGCGTTTGGAGAAGAACGGTAAGGCAACCGTAGGCGTTGAAGCTCTGTCTAAAGAACACGCTCTAGCGAACTTGCTGCCTTGCGATAATATCTTTGCGATTGAGAGCAAATGGTACAAAGATAATCCATTGGTTATTCGTGGCCCGGGTGCTGGTCGTGAAGTAACGGCTGGTGCAATTCAATCTGACCTAAACAGAATGTCTAGCCTGTTTTAAATCCTAAATAGAATACTATTCACTAAGATAAATGAGGCTGAAAGCAGGATGTGTTTTTCAGCCTTTTTTCTGCATTATTTCTGCTTTGCGATCGATCTAACGACTTGAGTTTTACTCACGATCTACTTGAGAAAAATTCATAATGGATCTGTTGACATTAAATCGTATTCAATACATTCTACAGACATATAGACGTCTAAACGTCGTTTAAGGATTTGAGTTTTTAGTGGTTGCTTTTGCCACAGGGAGAGTAAGATGGGATACACACACGCTAGTCATATCGACGCTTTAAATCAGAATATCGCTGAGCTTTCTGACAACATCAATGTGTCATTTGAGTTTTTTCCACCAAGCAGTGAGAAGATGGAAGAGACCCTGTGGAACTCTGTTCACCGTCTTAAAACACTTCAACCAAAATTTGTATCGGTAACCTACGGTGCAAACTCGGGTGAGCGTGATCGTACCCACTCAATCATTAAAGAAATTAAGAACCAAACCGGCCTAGTGGCTGCACCGCACCTAACGTGTATTGATGCGAGCCGCGAAGAGCTGATTCAAATCGCTGACGATTACTGGGCGAATGGTATCGAGAGTATTGTTGCGCTACGTGGTGATATTCCAGCAGGTGGTGGTGCGCCAGAGATGTACGCATCTGACCTAGTAGAGTTACTTAAATCTCGCCACGATTTTGATATCTCAGTAGCGGCATTCCCTGAGGTTCACCCTGAAGCAAAAAGCGCTCAATCAGATCTTATTAACCTAAAGCGTAAAGTGGATGCCGGTGCTAACCGTGCAATTACTCAGTTCTTCTTTGATGTAGAAAGCTACCTACGTTTTCGTGACCGTTGTGTAGCGGCTGGTGTGGATGTTGAGATTGTACCGGGCATCTTACCGGTGTCTAACTTTAAGCAAGCGTCGCGCTTTGCTGCGATGAACAACGTAAAAGTACCAGGTTGGATGGCGAAGCAATTTGAAGGTTTGGATGATGATCCAACCACTCGTCAGTTAGTTGGTGCTAGCCAAGCGATCGATATGGTTCGTACGCTGAGCCGTGAAGGTGTGAAAGATTTCCACTTCTACACCCTAAACCGTGCAGAAATGACCTACGCACTTTGCCATACGTTAGGCGTTCGCCCACAGGTTGCTGCGCTGTAATTAAAGCGTTTGTAAACAGCCTCTGGCTGCAAACTTTCAAATCCTATAGATACAAAAAAGGCTTGGACTCATAGAGTTCAAGCCTTTTGCTTTTCTAGCTTCTAGCTTCTAGCTTCTAGCTTAAGCTAGAGCGCCAAGTTCAAGCAGTACTTCTTCAGCCCATACAATCCATGCTTCACGGATAAGTAGGTTACGACGAAGTGTTAGACGTTCAAGACGTGCTTGCTTATCTAGTGTCGATGGCGTTGCGTAGTAAGCTGCTTCGATTTCTTTGTAGTGAGAAACCAGTTTGCGAGACTCTTCTACTAGTTCAGCAAGTTGTACACGGTAAGCGTCAGAAGGTTGTACAGCACAAGCCATTAGCTTAGCTGAGAACTCGTCACGAACTGTTGGGTGTGCAGTTGGTTGTTCAAACCATTCACCTAGCGCGCCACGGCCAGCATCGGTGATAGAGTAAACTTTACGATCAGGTTTGCCTTCTTGAGGCTCAAGCACGCAAGTTACCTGGTCGTTCTGAGCCATTTTATTTAGCTCGCGGTAAACTTGTTGGTGGCTAGCTTTCCAGAAGTAACCAATGCTTGCGGAGAATTCTTTTGTGATATCGTAACCAGTAGCATCGCGTGTACTTAAAACGGTTAGAATTACGTGTGGTAATGACATGTCTGAAATCCAAATGGTAAACAGTAAACAAATACTTAAACAACAAGTGTGCTTCTAATGGCACGTTATATTGGTTATGTCTAAGTAGCACCAACTCATCGGTTGGTTATGTCACCTTACAAAGCCGTTTATCACCTAGGTTGACCAGTTTATTGGTCAAGTTGCTGCAGATTATTTTTTTGGAGTGTTTCCGCAGCGGAGCAGTAGTATATCTAAATAATAAGCATAAAGTAGAATACATGGACAAAATAACCCAAAAAACTGACAAAAAACTCAGTATTGCTTATTTTGTGAAACAAAAAGGTCGCACTAGGCGACCTTTTGTCTATTGAATAGTAGGAATCACTAATTAACCAGTGTTTCGCATGCCTGCTGCAATGCCTGCAATCGTCACCATTAGCGCTTCTTCTAGCTCTGCTGGTGGTGTTTCACACTTACGAGTACGGTAAAGCAGCTCTGCTTGAAGCATGTTTAGTGGCTCAACGTAGATGTTACGTAGGCGAATTGATTCAAGTCCCCAAGGGTCGCTCTGCATCAAGTTCTCGTTATTTTCTACATTCAGCACTGCTTTGATGTCTTTTTGCAGCTGTTCACGCAGCAATTCACCTAACGGTAATAGCTCTTCGTCAACAAGACGTTGGTCGTAGTACTTAGCGATTTCCATGTTGCACTTCGAGTACACCATTTCCAACATACCTAGACGGGTAGAGAAGAACGGCCACTCGCGACACATCTCTTCAAGCAGAGCTTGATGGCCTTGGTCTACAGAGTACTGAATCGCTTCACCCGCGCCTAACCATGCTGGAAGTACCAAACGGTTTTGGCTCCAAGAGAAGATCCATGGAATCGCACGTAGGCTTTCTACGCCGCCGTTCGGGTTACGCTTAGCAGGGCGAGAACCAAGAGGCAGTTTACCTAGCTCCAGTTCAGGCGTCGCTTGTCGGAAGTAAGGTACGAATTTCTCTTCACCACGAACCACGTTACGGTAAGCCTCACAAGAGACTTGAGACAGCACTTCCATTAGGTCGCGCCACTCTTGTTTAGGCTCTGGTGGCGGCAGAAGGTTCGCTTCTAGAATCGCACTTGCGTATAGGTTGAAGCTGTTTACCGCAACATCTGGCAAGCCAAGTTTAAAGCGGATCATTTCACCTTGTTCAGTTACACGTAGACCGCCTTTCAAGCTCTTAGGTGGCTGAGAAAGAAGAGCAGCGTGCGCTGGAGCACCACCACGACCAACCGTACCGCCACGGCCGTGGAATAGAGTCAGTTCAATGCCTTCTTCGTCGCAAACCTTAACCAGCTTGTCCATCGCATCGTATTGAGCCCAGCCTGCAGACATTACGCCAGCATCTTTTGCTGAGTCAGAGTATCCAATCATCACCATTTGGTGGTTCTGGATAAAGCCACGGTACAAGTCGATGCTCATTAGCTGCTTCATTACTGCTTCTGAGTTGTTCAAGTCGTCTAGCGTTTCGAACAGCGGGCATACGTCCATGCGGTATGGGCAACCACATTCTTGCAACAACAAGTGAACAGCCAGTACATCCGATGCAGTACGAGCCATAGAGATAACGTAAGCACCAAACGCTTCACGAGGTTGAGCAGCAATGACCTTACAGGTGTCTAAAACCTCTTTAACCTGTTCAGATGGCTCCCAATCACGAGGAAGTAGTGGGCGTTTTGAGCTTAATTCATTGGTTAAGAAAGCGATCTTGTCTTGCTCGCTCCACTGGTCGTAATCGCCAATGCCTAGGTAGCGAGTCAGTTCAGACAGCACATCTGAGTGACGTGTACTTTCTTGACGAACATCGAGACGCACTAGGTGTACACCGAATGCTTTTAGGCGGCGTAAGGTATCAAGCAGAGAACCGTCCGCGATTACGCCCATGCCACATTCGTGCAGCGATTGGTAACACGCGTACAGCGGTGTCCAAAGTTGGTCGATGTTCTGTAGTGTTTCTTTCTTTGGTACTTCCGCATCATGCAGTTTCGCATCAAGCACTTCTAACGTGTTGTTCAGCAGAGTTCGTAGGCTCTTTAGGATTGCACGGTAAGCTTCGTGCTCGTCCCCCGCTAGCTCACGAACGGCATCATTACACTTGGTCATCGACAGTTCGGTAATCAGCTCGTTCACGTCGCCTAGGTAAAGGTCTGCGGCTTTCCAGCGAGATAGGCGCAGTACTTCTTTAGTGATGGTGTGTGTTACGAATGGGTTACCATCGCGGTCACCGCCCATCCAAGATGAGAAGTGTACTGGACGAGCATCGATTGGCAGGCCTTCACCAAGGTAACCTTTTAGTCGGCCGTCCATTTCACGTAGGAAATCTGGCACAGCTTCCCAAAGCGAGTTTTCGACAACCGCAAAGCCCCATTTAGCTTCATCAAGTGGAGTCGGGCGTTGCTGACGAATTACATCAGAGTGCCAACCTTGAGCGATAAGTTGCTCTAGGCGACGTTCTGTTTTCACGCGCTCTTTGTGTGATAGGTCGCTTAATTCTAATTTAGATAGACACTCGTTGATCTTAACCAGTTTGTTGATCATGGTACGGCGAGTGATTTCTGTTGGGTGTGCCGTTAGAACGAGTTCAATGTTCAGGTCGCGAACGGCTTGTGCCGCGTCTAGCTTGCTGATGTCATTCTGATTTAATTTGGAAAATAGAGATTGCAGCACGTCTGGTTCACAAACATGCTCCTCACAGTGGCGAGAGATCGTGTGGTACTGCTCTGCCATGTTGGTGAGGTTGAGAAATTGGTTAAATGCACGAGCAACAGGAGTGAGTTGTTCGTTCGGCAGGTTTTTGATTTCTTCAACTAGGCTGTCACGGTCAGCTTTGTTGCCTGCGCGGGCGGATTTGGAAAGTTTACGGATAGTCTCCACTTTCTCTAAGATAACGTCACCATGTGCATCTTGGATTGTGTTACCTAGCAAGCGTCCCAGCATGCTTACGTTACTCTTGAGAGCGGCGTATTTCTCGTTCATTGTCATCCTGCCTCGTAAAAAAATTACATCCATTGTTCCTTGTTAAGTACACAATCTAGCGAAAACTGCTGTATCTAGTCAAATAAAGCATTCTAAGTTTGCAATTATTAGGTTTAGAAATGCGGGAGAAGTAAATTTTTCAATACTTCGGAATAAAGTGAAATTTAATTACAAGATCAGGCTGTGTTCGGGATAACAGAATAAAAGCCACCTTTTCGGGTGACTTTTATACAAAAATATCGGATAGCTAGTAATAACTAGAAACAATATTTACGGATCGATTTACTCAGAACATCAATCGTTGGGTCGATAAAATCGAAGCTTAAGAACTCATCCGGCTGGTGGGCTTGGTCGATTGAGCCTGGACCCAAAACTAAGGTTGGGCAAAGTTCTTGAAGGAAAGGTGCTTCTGTACAGTAGTTCACGGTTTGTGATTCAGTTTCGCAAACTGATTCCATGCCACCGATAAATGGATGGTCGTGTTGGCACTCGTAACCCGGGATAGGTTCGTGTAGTGGCGTAATCTCAATTCTGCCCGGCCATTTTGCTTCCACTTCTTTGAGTGCGCTGCGCAGCATGTTATCCAAACCATCTAAGCTGATACCCGGTAAAGGACGTACATCGTAGTGCAGCTCACAGCAACCACAGATACGGTTCGCGCTGTCGCCACCATGAATATGGCCAAGGTTTAGAGTAGGGCTTGGAATTGCAAACCCCGGGTGATGGTACTCTTTGACTAATTTGTCACGCAGTTGCATTAACGCAAACAACACTTCATGCATGATTTCGATAGCGTTGACTCCCAGTGCAGGATCAGAAGAGTGACCTGATTTACCGGTTACTCGTACGGCATTTGCCACGTGGCCTTTGTGTCCGCGAATCGGCACTAGGCTAGTCGGCTCGCCAATGATGCAGTAATCCGGTTTAAATGGTGCATTCTCCGTGAAGTGACGAGCACCTAGCATGGTGGTCTCTTCATCGCAGGTTGCCAGTACGTAAAGTGGCTTCGCCTGTTTGCTCCAATCCATCTTCTTTGCCGCTTCATAAACAAAAGCGAAGAAGCCTTTCATGTCGGCCGTGCCTAATCCGTAGAAGCGATTATTGTGCTCTGTCAGTGCATGAGGGTTGAAATTCCAACGCCCTTCATCAAATGGCACGGTATCGCTGTGTCCGGCCAATAATAAGCCGCCTTCACCCGAGCCCATTTTTGCGATCATATTATGCTTGCCAGGCTCAACTTCCACGACTTCTACGCTAAAGCCTAGGTCTTTAAACCATTGAGCCATTTTTTCGATCACTTTCTCGTTGCCATGATCCCAGCTTGGATCAGTAGAACTAATAGAGTCGGTGGAAATTAGGCCTTTATAGACCTCAAGGAAACTCGGTAATTGCATAATATCTTCACTTCTACTATTGACAGGAAAACTATAAGTCGGTAAAACACATATTAAATCATATTTAATGCATAAGAAATCAAATAAAGCTAAAAATTAAGTATGAATAGTCAAATTTTGAAATGTAACTTACCTCAGAAATGGATGTGTTGAGATGTTGAAAACCACGATCATTGGCGCAAGCGGCTACACAGGAGCAGAACTGGCTCTAATGATAAACAGACACCCTGAGCTCACGCTATCAGGTTTATATGTCTCAGCCAATAGTGTAGATGCGGGCAAACCTATCGCTGCACTGCACGGTAAGTTAGCTGGCCTGATTGATATGCCAGTACAACCTTTAACAAATCCGGAAGAAGTGGCCAAACAGTCTGATGTGATTTTTCTAGCAACGGCACACGAAGTCAGTCACGACCTAGCGCCAATTTTTCTAGAGAACGACTGCCAAGTTTTCGACCTATCGGGTGCATTCAGAGTTAAAGGTGAAAACTTCTATCAAGAGTTTTACGGTTTTGAACATCAACACGAACAATGGCTAGACAAAGCGGCTTACGGTTTAGCGGAATGGAACGAACAAGAAATAAAAGAAGCTCAGCTTGTTGCGGTAGCGGGTTGTTACCCAACGGCATCACAACTGGCGATTAAGCCCTTGGTTGAAGCCAAGTTACTTGATGAGAACCAATGGCCAGTGATTAACGCAACCAGCGGTGTGACTGGTGCAGGCCGCAAGGCGACCATGGTTAACAGCTTCTGCGAAGTGAGCTTGCAAGCTTATGGCGTCTTCAATCACCGTCATCAACCTGAAATGGCCGCACATTTAGGATGTGATGTGATTTTCACCCCGCACCTCGGCAACTTTAAGCGTGGCATTTTAGCGACCATCACCATGAAACTGGCTGACGGTGTGACAGAACAACAGATACAAGATGCCTTCGAGCAAGCTTATCAAGGTAAGCCAGCTGTGAGATTGCTCGAAGAGACATTGCCAAGAATTCAAGATGTAGAACAGACGCCTTTCTGCGACTTAGGTTGGAAGGTTCAAGGTCAACACATCATCGTTGTTTCAGCGATTGATAACTTATTAAAAGGTGCATCTAGCCAAGCGATGCAGTGTTTAAATTTACGTTATGGTTTTGCGCCATTAACTGCGTTAGTGTAAGGAAATCTAGATATGAGCCTTAATAATCAACCATTAATCATAAAGTTAGGTGGCGCTGCGCTATCTTGTGGTGAAACACTTAGCAAGTTATTTGGTGCTATCTCTGCTTACCAACAACAGGCACAACGACCAATCGTGATTGTTCACGGTGGTGGTTACCTTGTTGATGATTTGATGAATAAATTGAACCTCGAAACCGTTAAGAAAGAAGGATTACGTGTTACTCCTTATGATCAGATCCCTGTGATTGCTGGTGCACTAGCGGGTACGGCGAATAAATTACTGCAAGGTCAGGCGATTAAAGACGGTATCAATGCCGTTGGTTTGAGCCTAGCTGATGGTGGTTTATGCAAAGTGAGTGAACTGAACCCTGAGCTGGGTGCAGTAGGAAAAGCGGAGCCGGGCGACTCAACCGTCCTGCAAGCGATTCTTAATGCTGGCGCACTGCCAATCATCAGTTCAATTGGCCTAACTGAACAAGGCCAACTGATGAACGTCAATGCCGACCAAGCTGCGGTTGCCGTAGCTGGCGCACTTGATGCTGAACTGGTGCTTCTTTCTGATGTAAGTGGTGTGTTGGATGGCAAAGGCCACCTCATTCCAAGCCTTAATCAACAGCAAGCTGATGACCTTATTACAGGCAAAGTGATTACCGATGGCATGATCGTTAAGGTTCAAGCCGCACTAGAAGCCGCTAACGACCTTGGACGACCAATCGAAGTTGCCACTTGGCGATATCCAGAAAAGCTAACACAACTGTTTTCAGGTAAAAGCATAGGAACACAGTTTTTACCTCAGTAGGTCTCACAACGAGTCACTGCTTAAAGAATTTAGACAAATTAAATAAACATATAATTATGAAGTCATTTCCAACGCTGACCGCCATGTGCAGTATGGAAACTAGGAGAAAGAAAATGAGCAAAGTTAACGTAAAGAAAGTTGTAGTAGCCTACTCTGGCGGTCTAGACACATCCGTAATCATCCCATGGTTGAAAGAGAACTATGACTGTGAAGTGGTTGCGTTTGTCGCGGATGTTGGTCAAGGCGACGAAGAGTTGATTGGTATCGAGGAGAAAGCGAAAGCTTCTGGTGCTTCTGAGTGTTACATCGCAGACCTTAAAGAAGAGATGGTGGCAGATTATATCTACCCAACACTAAAAACAGGCGCTTACTACGAAGGCAAATACCTACTAGGTACGTCGATGGCTCGTCCAATCATCGCGAAAGCACAGGTTGAAGTCGCACGTAAAGTAGGTGCAGACGCACTGTGTCACGGCTGTACAGGTAAAGGTAACGACCAAGTTCGTTTTGAAGGCGCATTCGCTGCACTAGCCCCGGACCTACACGTAATTGCACCTTGGCGTGAATGGGATCTAGTGAGTCGTGAAGAGTGTCTAGATTACCTAGCAGAGCGTAACATCCCTTGTACGGCTTCTCTTACTAAGATTTACTCGCGTGATGCAAACGCATGGCACATCTCAACAGAAGGTGGCGTTCTTGAAAACACATGGAATGCACCTAACGAAGATTGCTGGGCTTGGACTGTAGACCCAGAGCAAGCGCCAAACGAATCTGAAACAGTGACGCTTAAAGTTGAAAAAGGCGAAGTGGTTGCGGTTGATGGCGAAACAATGACGCCATACAACGCACTGGTTTACCTAAACGAGAAAGGTGCTAAGCACGGTGTTGGTCGTATCGATATCGTAGAAAACCGTCTTGTTGGCATGAAGTCTCGTGGTTGTTACGAAACTCCAGGTGGCACAATCATGATGGAAGCACTGCGTGCAGTAGAGCAACTGGTTCTTGATAAGGCGGCATTCGAATTCCGTGAAGAGCTAGGTGTTAAGGCTTCTCACCTTGTATACGATGGTCGTTGGTTCACTCCGCTATGTAAGTCAATCCTTGCAGCGACAGAAGAGCTAGCACAAGACGTGAATGGTGAAGTGGTTATCAAGCTTTACAAAGGCCATGCAACGGTAACTCAGAAGCGTTCTGACAACAGCCTATACTCTGAAGAGTTTGCTACTTTTGGTGAAGATGAAGTTTACGACCAAAGCCACGCTGAAGGCTTCATCCGTCTTTACTCTCTATCAAGCCGTATCCGTGCTCTGAATAGCCAAAAGTAATGCTAACAATGAGTTAGCGAGCTAGCCTTCACTGAAATATTGAAGGTCAGTAAACAGACATGATTATGCAAAGTCCACTCACTATTGATTAGTGAGTGGGCTTTTTACTTTCTAATCGCCTAATAAATCAGCTTCGGTTTTTACTATCGAATGGCATATAATTCGCGCTCCACACTGAAAATAATCAATGGATTCAACTTTGGGTGAATAAATATGTGAAAATAATGAATTAATACTTTATTTTCATTTTGAATTGCCGTAAGTTTAAACCATCAGAAAAATACTGAATCTTAATCAGAATTATCATTTGCAAAAACAGTGAGCACTGTGCAATTAGGAGATACACAATGGCATTATGGGGCGGTAGATTTACCCAAGCAGCAGACACCCGGTTCAAAGATTTTAACGATTCTCTTCGTTTTGATTACCGATTGGCTGAGCAAGACATTGTGGGCTCAATTGCCTGGTCTAAAGCTCTATTGTCGGTCAACGTATTAACAGAAGAAGAGCAACAGAAGCTTGAGTTAGCGCTGAATGAGCTAAAACTTGAGGTGATGGAAGATCCTGAACAGATTTTACGTTCTGATGCAGAAGATATTCACAGCTGGGTTGAGCAACAACTTATCGGCAAAGTCGGTGATTTGGGCAAAAAGCTTCACACTGGCCGTTCTCGTAATGACCAAGTGGCGACAGACCTGAAACTATGGTGTCGTCAGCAAGGTAACCAACTGCTATTGGCGTTGGATCGCCTGCAAAGCCAGATGGTGAATGTTGCTTCTCAGCATCAAGAAACCGTGCTGCCTGGCTACACTCACTTACAACGTGCCCAGCCGGTAACTTTTGCTCACTGGTGCTTGGCTTACGTTGAAATGCTTGAGCGTGACTATTCACGTTTGAATGATGCGATTAAGCGTCTAGATACATGTCCGCTGGGTTCTGGTGCCCTTGCTGGAACCGCTTACCCGATGGACCGTGAAGAGTTAGCTCACAACTTAGGTTTCCGTCGTGCAACGCGCAACTCTCTAGATTCTGTATCTGACCGTGACCATGTGATGGAGCTAATGTCGATCGCTTCTATCTCTATGCTTCACCTTTCGCGTCTTGCAGAAGATATGATTTTCTACAACTCAGGTGAATCGAACTTCATCGAGTTAGCAGACACCGTGACGTCAGGTTCATCTCTGATGCCACAAAAGAAAAACCCAGATGCGCTAGAGCTTATCCGTGGCAAAACGGGCCGTGTATACGGTTCATTAGCTGCAATGATGATGACAGTAAAAGCTCTGCCTTTGGCGTACAACAAAGACATGCAAGAAGATAAAGAAGGTTTATTCGACGCTTTAGATACTTGGAATGACTGTATGGAAATGGCTGCTCTTTGTTTTGACGGCATTAAAGTGAACGGCGAACGTACACTTGAAGCAGCGAAACAAGGCTACGCGAACTCAACAGAGCTGGCTGATTACCTAGTAGCGAAAGGGATTCCTTTCCGTGAAGCTCACCACATTGTTGGTGTAACAGTCGTCGCGGCGATTGCTAAAGGCTGTGCACTAGAAGAATTAACCATCGCAGAGATGAAAGAGTTCTCTGAGGTGATTGAAGAGGATGTGTATGACATCCTGACCATTGAATCGTGTCTTGAAAAACGTAGCGCGCTAGGTGGTGTATCTCCACAGCAAGTGGCTTACGCGGTTGACCAAGCTGAGAAACGTTTGGCGCAGCGTGATACTTCCATCGTCAAGGTTCGTCCTGCTCGTTTGACTGACATTGAAGCATTGGAAGGCATGGTGGCTTACTGGGCGAACATGGGTGAAAACCTACCTCGCTCTCGTAATGAACTGGTGCGTGATATTGGCTCATTCGCTGTCGCAGAACATCATGGTGAAGTGACAGGTTGTGCATCGCTCTATGTGTATGACTCTGGCTTAGCGGAAATTCGTTCGTTGGGTGTTGAAGCTGGCTGGCAAGGTCAAGGGCAGGGGACTGCAATCGTGCAGCACCTTGTTGAGAAGGCTCGCCAAATGGCAATCAAGAAAGTGTTCGTACTGACTCGTACTCCTGAGTTCTTTATGAAGCATGACTTCTTACCGACATCGAAATCTCTGCTACCTGAGAAGGTATTGAAAGATTGTGACCAGTGCCCTCGTCAACATGCGTGTGATGAAGTGGCCTTGGAAGTGAACTTGGTCGAGCAGATAATTGCTAAGGTGAATGTTGCATAAGGCATTGATTTTATAGTCCCTAAAAAAAAGATCAAAAATCTGATCTTTTTTGGGAACAAACTAAGAAAAGCCCGGTCTATTAAAGTACCACTGCTTTTTCTTAGAATTTTCTAAGAAAGCCCTAGAATCGATTGGTTCTGGGGCTTTTTTCTATCTGCTGTTTGGGAAATTATACTCGTTCGATTGTTGTGACCAATTATCGGAGTATTGAACCTATCATCTAACCATTATTGCCTATCTAACAAACACTGCTGCTAACGCTTTTTGTTCCTTAAAGGTAGCACCAAAAACTTCATTATCCAATGCAACGACAATAAGCCACTGAATGCGAAAGCTGCCATCATCAAAGCGATGGCGTTGATGGTTTTTGGGTCTTCCCTGAAAAACAGCCACCATACTCCCCAACTTAATATCGACAACACCGTGAGCTGATTCATACAACGTTGGCAACGACCGAGTTTGTTGAAGATTTTTTCATTTTTATTGCAATGAAGACATGTCATCTTGGGCTTGATTCGCGTTATGCTTATTGCCCTGATAATACCACGTCACAAGATATTGGATCACGGTGACATAGAGAGAGAAGATCGATGATTGAGCGCCAAGAAACCAAGCAACGCATGAGCCGTATTGTTAAACACAACGGTACTATCTACCTATGTGGCCAAGTTTGTGCGGATGCAACAAAAGGCATTACAGAGCAAACACAGACGATGCTGGATAAAGTAGAAGCGTTACTTGAGCAAGCAGGCAGCGACAAAGAGCACATGCTGTCAGCAACCATTTACTTGAAAGACATGAAAGACTTCCAAGAAATGAACGCAGTATGGGATGCATGGATTCCAGAAGGTCACGCTCCAGCTCGCGCATGTGTGACTGGCGACATGGCTCGTGAGGCACTACTGGTTGAGATCTCTGTGATTGCAGCTGAGAAGTAATTCTCTCGCATTTAGCAATAAGTAACGGTTTAAGAGATTCCAGATACTTCGTCCCTCAGTGCTGGAATGACGGATTAAGTTTTGGTTTAGATGCATAAATAAATCAACGTCATTCCCGGTAGTGACGAAGGAGCGTGGTCGGGAATCTATTATTTGCTCGTTACCAAAAACAAAAAGGAAAGCCAATGGCTTTCCTTTTTAGTATCTAGTCTTTGTTTACAGATCAAACTGCTACCTGTCTCAATGACCTGAGATTAACAACCAGGGCCACAATCTAGACAGTGTTTCACCATCTCTGGACCAAGGTGCAGTTTCGCATTGAGGTCACGCAGCGCTGTTCGTACACCTTCTTCAATTACTGGGTGGTAAAATGGCATATCCAACATTTCAGAAACCGTCATCTTTTTCTGGTGTGCCCATGCGAGTAAGTGAGCCAAATGTTCTGCGTTTGGTCCCATCATCTCAGCACCAAGGAAACGGCCTGTACCTTGCTCGCCGTAAACGTGCAGAATACCTTTGTTGCGTAGCATCACTCGTGAACGACCTTGGTTCTCGAAAGACACTTCACCCGTTGCGAAACAACCACATGTGCCTAAGCGGGTTATGATCTCTTTGTATGTTTCACCAACCATCGCGATTTGTGGGTCAGAGAATACCGCAGAGATTTTAGAGCGGCGCAAGCCTGCGCGAATCTCAGGGAAGCGACCTGCATTATCACCCGCAATACGTGCTTGGTCTGCTGCTTCATGCAGTAGAGGCAGTTGGTTGCTTGCATCACCAGCGATAAATACTGATGGTAGTGATGTTTGAAGCGTGTAGTGGTCAGCGATAGGAACACCACGTTCATCAAGCTCAAGAGAGGTATTCTCTAGGCCAAGTTTATCTGTATTAGGACGACGACCTGTTGCTGCCAGTACGTACTCAACGACGTTAGTTTCTAGCTCACCTTGCTTATTGATAAACTGGATTTCGACACGTGGTTCACCTGACTCAGTGGTAATACGCTTCATGCTTTCGATTTTCACGTCGGCATCTAGGTAGAACTCTTCATTGAAGGCTTTATCTGCATACGCCATGATCTCTGGGTCGGTTATTGGGCCAACTTGACCACCCAAACCGAACAATTTGGTCTTCACACCTAAGCGGTGTAGTGACTGACCAAGCTCAAGGCCAATAACACCAGGGCCAAATACGGCAAGCGATTCTGGTAAGTCATCCCAGCTGAACACATCATCGTTAATGATCAGGCGGTCACCAAGTTCATTCCAAACTGCAGGGTATGCAGGGCGCGAACCTGTCGCGATAACAATACGCTTAGCCGTCACAATCGTGTGGTCATCAATTTGCAGCGTGTTGTCGTCTAAAAATTTTGCGTAACCAGAGATCTTGTCTTGCTCTGGGATTTCATCAACGCCTTCTAAAACAAAACCAACAAAACGGTCACGTTCAAACTTTACTCGGCCCATCACTTCACGGCCGTTAATCACGATATTGCCTTGTGGGTGAACGCCAAAAGCCGGAGCTTTCTCAATTTGGTGTACGCTTTCTGCAGCTGCAATAAGCAGTTTAGATGGCATACAACCAACACGAGCACAGGTTGTACCGTAAGGGCCGCCTTCAATCATCACGACACTGTCAGTGTGTGCTTTTGCAGCGCGGTAAGAACCTAAACCTGCCGTACCGCCCCCGATAACTGCTACATCTACATTGACTTGTTTCATAATAATTTTCTCGCAATGGCTAAATTTTGTTTGAACGAACCCCTCCAACTCTGGTGATTTTTTGAGAGTCAGGATAGTGGGTCAGTTTTGTGATTCTGTTTTATTAGGTTTAGCTTGTGACTCTGCTTTTATTGCTAATTATAGGTTAGTAAAAGACAGGCGAGTCACCAGCTATATTCTTTTTTCCAAAACTCAGATAAGAGCGTTTGGAATGGCTAACCCACAAGAGGGTGGGTTAGCTGATACTTCTAAGTCTATATCGGCGATGAAGCGATTAGCCTAGGAAAGTTTCTAGTTCTTCGCTACCACCGATGTGTTTGCCACCGATGAATACTTGAGGAACGGTAGTGCGACCAGAGATTGCACGTAGGCTTACTGTTGTTGCATCTTTACCTAGAACTACTTCTTCGTAGTTCAGACCTTTGTCGATTAGGTTCTGTTTTGCTTTCATACAGAAAGGACAGCCTGGCTTAGTGAATACTGTGATTGACTCTTGCTCTTTGTGCTCTGGAGCAAGGTAGTTAAGCATAGTATCAGCATCAGAAACCTTGAACGGGTCGCCTGGTACGTCTTCTTCGATGAACATTTTTTCTACCACGCCGTTTTTAACCAGCATGCTGTAGCGCCATGAACGTTTGCCGAAGCCGATGTCGTTTTTCTCAACTAGCATGCCCATGCCGTCTGTGAAATCACCGTTACCATCTGGGATGAATGTGATGTTTTCCGCTTCTTGGTCTGCTTTCCAAGCGTTCATTACGAATGTGTCGTTTACTGAAACACACAGAATGTCATCAACACCGTTCTCTTTGAATACAGAGTGTAGCTCGTTGTAACGAGGAAGGTGGCTTGACGAACATGTTGGTGTAAACGCACCTGGTAGGCTGAATACGATAACTGTCTTGTCTTTGAATAGCTCTTCCGTCGTTACGTTAACCCATGCATCACCTTGGCGAGTTGGGAATGTTACTTGAGGGATTGATTGACCTTCTTTAGATGCAAACATATTGATTTCCTTAAATAGTATTTTTAATTTTGTTCTATCAGAGCTTAACGTTTTTCTTCGCTCTGTTTCGTTTCGTTGAGCCCATTATTAGATAAATCCTTTGATAGCTCTAATCGTTTAATGTTATGGTTTTGATAGGTAAATTCTATCAAGAGCATTTTTCTTTTAAATGTTTCTATTAGAACCCTTGTTCTTATTTAAACCTGAGGTAAGAGACTGATCATGAACATTCGTGACTTTGAATACTTGGTGGCGCTCGCAGAGCATAAACACTTCCGAAAAGCGGCAGAAGCGTGCTTTGTCAGTCAGCCGACACTAAGCGGTCAAATACGCAAACTAGAAGATGAAATTGGACTTCAGTTAACCGAGCGTAGTCCAAGGAAGGTAATATTTACAGAATCAGGGTTACAACTTGTTGAACAAGCCAAGCGTATTCTCAATGAAGTGAAAACTTTTAAGGATATGGCGAGTGGACACGGTGAAGCGATGACCGGACCAATGCACATTGGTTTCATCCCAACCGTGGGTCCTTACATTCTGCCTAAGATTGTCCCTCACCTGAAAGAGAGCTTTCCTGAGTTAGAGCTATACCTGCATGAAGCCCAAACTCATCAATTAGTGAGCCAGCTTGAAGATGGCAAGCTGGACTGCTTGGTACTGGCTGCGGTTGATGAAACCGCGGTGTTCAAAGAGATTGATGTGTATGACGAACCATTAAGTGTCGCGGTTCCATGTGACCATGAGTGGGCTCAGCAGGACACCGTTGATATGCTCCAACTCAATGGACAGACAGTATTGGCGTTAGGTGACGGTCACTGTTTAAGAGACCAAGCCCTAGGGTTCTGTTTTGCTGCGGGTGCAAAAGATGACGAGCGCTTTAAAGCGACCAGCTTAGAAACGCTACGTAACATGGTGGCAGCAGGGGCGGGCATTACCTTGCTACCTCAGTTATCGGTGCCAAAGGAAAAGCAGAAAGATGGTGTGTGTTACGTACCTGCGGTGAATCCAACACCTTCACGTCGAATTGTCGTGGCTTACCGTCCGGGCTCTCCATTGAAGGGACGTTTCGAGCAATTGGCTGATACGATTCGAACTCAACTGGAGAAGACGGCTTAGTGCTTGAGTTTAGAGCCTAGTCTGGTCAGATATAGATATAAAAAAAGGGTTGATATGAATGCATATCAACCCTTTTTATTGGTTCATGTTACTAGGTTCAACAAACCCTAGTTAGAACAGCTCTTCTACTGCTTCACCTGATGAGGTTGAGTAGATGTCGTCATTGAAACGTTCAGTGATGTATTCGGTTGGCTCTGTGCCTTTCTCGAAGTACTCGAACATTGATGAGCTATCGAACTTGTTGGTCAGTAAGCCAGTCTCACGGTCGATACGAACACGAACGATGTTTTCTGGAAGCTCTTTACGCTCAGCAGGAACGCCCGCTAACGCCGTACCCATGAAATCAACCCATGCAGGTTCTGCTGTTTTCGCGCCAGCTTCTGCACCAGTAATCTGATTCTTACCAAGGTTCGAGTTCGCTTTGGTTCTGCCTAGGTTGCGGTTGTGGTTATCAAAACCAACCCATACCGTTGCAACCATGCCAGGGCCGTAGCCGCTGTACCAAGTATCTTTTGAATCGTTGGTGGTACCCGTTTTGCCGCCAATGTCACGACGCTTCAACGGCTGCGCACGCCAACCAGTACCGTTCCAACCAGTGCCAGCGCTCCAATCACCGCCACCCCAGATGTTGCTGTACATCATTTCACGAACAAGGAATGCGTTCTGTTCAGAGATAACTTGAGGTGCGTATTGTACTTTGGCATCCACATCTTGTTCTGCAAATTCATCAGCCATTGGGTCTGTGGTTATTTGCTGTTGGCAATCGTCTTTACAAACTACTTTTGGTGTCGCTTCAAACTCAGTCTCACCAAATGGTGTCTCAATGCGGCTGATGTAGAAAGGTTCAACGTAGTAACCACCGTTAGCGAATACTGAGTAACCTTGCGCTACTTTCATTGGCGTTAAGCTACCAGCACCTAGCGCAATAGTTTCAGAACGCGGTACTTCGTCAATATCAAAGCCAAAGCGAGTTAGGTAGTTACGAGTGTCATCTAAGCCAACTTCACGCAGTACACGTACCGCCATTACGTTTTTAGATTGAGCTAAGCCAATACGTAAACGAGTTGGACCCACGTAAGTCGGTGGCGAGTTCTTTGGTCGCCATGCTGTACCTTGGCTCTTATCCCATTGGTTAATCGGTGCATCGTTGATTAGTGAGGCTAGCGTTAAGCCTTTCTCAATCGCTGCTGAGTAGATAAATGGTTTGATACCAGAACCCACCTGACGAATAGATTGTGTTGCACGGTTGAACTTGTTGTGAACAAAGTTAAAGCCACCGACCATCGACAATACCGCGCCGTTGTTCGGGTTCATTGCAACAAATGCGGTATTCGCATTAGGTACTTGGCTTAGTCGCCATACAATCGGCGTTTTTGATTCTGCCGTTGCTGACTCTTCTGTCGGCTCTTCAGAGACTTCGTCGCCTGTTACGGCTTCATGGCGAACCCAAACTTGCTCACCAACAGCTAGAATCTCTTTTGCTTGAGATGGAGCAGGGCCTTGGCGATTGTCTGTTAGGAACTTACGTGCCCAGTTCATGCCTTGCCATTCAATTGTGCCTTCACCTTGGTTTTTAACCCAAACCTGAGCGCTTTTCGAGTCAACTGAAGTTACAACCGCAGGGACTAGGTCACCATAGGTTGGCTGAGACTTAAGGTGTTTAACGATCTTGTCGTGGTCCCAAGCTGATTGCTCGGTTTGCCATAAGACTTTTTCAGCACCGCGGTAGCCGTGACGCTCATCGTAGCCAAGCAGGTTCTTAATCGCTGCTTGGTTCGCTGCTTTCTGTAGTTTTGAATCAACGGTGGTGTAGACCTTCATACCTGATGTATAAGCGGCTTCGCCATAGCGTTCCACCATCCAAGCACGTGCAACTTCTGCAACATACGGTGCGCTCAGTTCAATTTCTGCACCATGGTACTTCGAGATCAGCTTTTCACTGCGAGCTTCATCAAACTCTGCTTGAGTGATGTATTTCTCGTCTAACATACGACGTAATACAACGTTACGACGGTTAGTCGCGCGCTCGACAGAATAAATAGGGTTCATTGTTGATGGTGCTTTTGGCATACCTGCAAGCGTAGCTAGCTCACTTAGGGTTAGATCTGGAAGATCTTTACCGAAGTAAACACGCGCTGCTGCGCCGAAGCCATATGAGCGGTGGCCAAGGAAGATCTTGTTTACGTACAGCTCCATGATCTCTTCTTTGCTAAGCAGTTGCTCAATGTGGATCGCAATGAAGATCTCTTTAATCTTACGCATGTACGTTTTCTCATTAGATAAGAAGAAGTTACGCGCAAGCTGCTGAGTAATGGTACTCGCACCTTGTTTTGCAGAACCCGACATAGCAACCACGATCGCTGCACGAGTAATACCGATTGGGTCAATACCTGGGTGTTCGTAGAAACGGCTATCTTCGGTGGCAATCAGAGCCTCAACTAAGTGGCGAGGAATCTCGTCATAAGTCACCGGGTTACGACGCTTTTCACCAAATTGAGAGATCAACTTACCGTCTTGACTGAAGACTTGCATCGGCGTTTGGAGTTCTACGTCGCGCAAAGTGGCAACATCAGGCAACTCTGGTTTTACGTAATAATAAAACCCGAAAATTGTACTGACTCCAAGAATCATGCAAATCAATGTAAATATGAATAATCGCTTTATGAACTTCACCGGATAATCCCTGATTAGTTAAGGCTGATAAGCAGCAAACCCTTGTACTCTAGGCTAAAAACTTAGCTTTCGTTTATTAACGCTTATTTAACTAATAATCACAACCCCTAGATAATCAACGAAATGCTTGGCACTTCAGGAGCTAGGTCACATGGGTTCATCATTAATTACAGGTATAGATATAAATCATCACAGCATCAAAGCCGTGGTACTAAAACCCGTGGGGGAGTTGTATGCCCTAGTGGGATACAAAGAGCTGCCGATTTCGGACGACATTTTTACAGCTAACCATACTTTGGAGTATCAGAAAACTGTTAAGAAACTTAAAGAACTTAGGAAAGGACTGCCTTTTGGCTGTCGCAACGTCGCCATTTCGGTACCTGATAACACGGTGATCAGCAAAGTACTGCAAATAGAGAGTGAGTTAGAAGACAGAGAAAAAGAGTTTTCTATCTATCAAACCTTCGCCCATCAATCTCCCTTTCCTATCGAGGAGCTGAGTTTAGATTTTGTAAAGCTGGAAGACAAACGATTTGGTAAAGGTTCGACAAGCAGTTATCAGGTATACGCCACTCGTAAGGAAGTGGTGGATAGCCGAGCTTATGCATTAACTAAGGCTGGTTTTAAACCTGTGGTGGTAGATACACAGGCACATGGGCTGCTCAATATCTGGCAACTAGCCTCGCGTCTGTATCCCGAAAAGAAAAACTGGCTGCTGGTGGATGTTGGCATCGACCAAACGTCGCTAGGAGTTATCCCGCAGAATTCAGTGCCTTTCTATAAAGACATCGCTTTTGGTACTCAAGATCTTCGCAGCTCGGATAACCCAAGTGATACAGAAGGTGTGCTCGGCACGGCTGAAGATACCCATCAATTCATTGTTAATTTGATTGAGAAGCTCAAGCGTCAATTACAGCTTTATTCATCGGGAAATGCGCAGCAACCTATCTCTGGGATCTGGCTGATGGGTGAGGGTGCCAGCATTCCTATGGTAACCGAAGAGCTAGAGCGCCATTTTCAGCTGAGCTGTGAGTCATTGAATCCTTTGTCTCTGTTTGAGAACAAGGTCGCCAAGAGACGTCGACTGCCAATGGACTGGCAACACTTTGGCATTGCCGCGGGTATGGCGATGAGTGGACTCAAGTGGCAGGGAGAAAAGCATGTTGCATCAAATTAACCTGCTGCCTTGGCGTGATGAGATTCGTGCTCAGCATAAGAAGCGTTTTGTTCATCTGGTCATTCTCGGTGTCATCATTGCGCTTGGTGGGCAATGGGCGGTCGGTAACTATTTTCACGACCAACAAGCCAAGCAGCAAGCGCGCCTTAGCTATCTCAATCAATACATCGCTGAGCTCGACCGACAGATTCAGTCATTAAAAGTCGCCGAACAAGAGCACAAAGCCATTCTCACTCGACTAGATGTGGTGGAGTCTTTACAGCTTGGCCGCAATAAGACCACCGACTTCATGAACCTAATGCCGGAGCTGATTCCTGAGGGTGTATATGTCGACAAGATAAAGATGAATGGTCAGGAGATTGAAATGTCGGGTATCAGCGACAGTACGGCTCGTCTCGCCACGATGTTGGATAACCTCGAGCGTTCAGATTCTCTGAAAGGGGTTGAGATGCACTCTATCGTTCATAACCGCAAACGCTTCAATAAAGAGTTTCAGACCTTCAAGGTCTCTTTTGTGTTCAGCCCTGTGTCTTTAGAAAACACAACCGCAGAGAGCACTGCCGCGAGCAGAAAAGAGAAGGGGGCACATCATGGCTAACCTTCAAAATAGGATTAGTTGGCAAAATAGGATGAGCTTGCAAGATCTCGATGTTGATGAGATCACCGAATGGCCATTGTTGCCTCAGCTTCTCGTGATTCTGGTGTTGATAGTGTTAATCCAAGGTGTTGGCACTTGGCTTTATGTGCTGCCGCTCGACGATGAACTGCAACAGATGAAGCAACAGGAGCACACCTTAAAAACGACCTTGCGAATAAAGGCGAATAAGGTTGCAGCCTTACCTAAACTCCAGAGCCAATTAGAGGAGTTAACCAGCCGTTACGATTACTTGTTAGAGCAGCTGCCCGTTCAAAAAGAACTGGCCAGTATGTTGGCGTCAGTGAATGAGCTCGGCTTGGATAACTCGCTGACCTTCACGCGAATTGATTGGGGGCAAAAGCAGAACAAGGAGTTCCTCTATCGATTGCCTCTCAATATTGAGCTGACAGGTGACTATCACGAGATTGGTGACTTTTCTGCTGCCATCGCCAAGCTGCCGCGCATTATCAGCTTTGATGATGTGAATTGGCAGCGAGTCAGTCAAGAAAGCAGCACGCTGCACTTTAGGGTTCGAGCTTATACCTACCAGTTTAAATCGGAGGTCAATGATGAAACCCAATAGTGCGTTTTACTCAATCGTGTTGCTGCTTGCGTTATCAGGCTGCAAGGCTAATCAAGACTCACTGCCAGACTTTGTCGCGCAAGTTGAAGCCAAGGCCAGAAAAGACGTTGAGCAACTTGTCCCAGCAACTGAATTCACGGCGGCGACCTATCAGCGCCAAGCTTTTCGTCCTCCCTTTGAACTGCCTAAAGAAGCCATTGTGCAAAATCAACCCTTGGTGAAAAAAGACTGTTGGCAACCCAGCGCTCGTTCTCGTAATGGCAAGTTAGAGAAGTACCCGTTGAGTAAGCTTCGTTTAAGAGGCGTCATGGGAAGCGGAACAAGTGTATTTGGCTTAGTGCAAACACCCAAAGGCAACGTGGTAAACGTCAAGAAAGGCCAGTTTATCGGCTTAAACAATGGCCGAGTTACTAAGGTGACGAGCCAGTACGTTCAGATTAATGAAACTCTTCCAGATGGCTTAGGTTGTTGGCATAAGCGCAACGTTAGGCTGGCTCTGAAGTAAACCAATGTCACATGATGTGGATATGAGATGTAAATATGATTAAAGGAATAAGTAGATTAGTAAGCAAGGCTCTACAAGGTTTTGCTGTGTCTGTGATGTTGGTTGTTAGCGTGCTCAGCTATGCCGAGAGCTTACCTAATAAATTAGAGAATATTGATTTTAGAGTGAACAAGGATAAAGACGCCGTCATCATCATTGAGCTGGCGACCAGTACCGCTGTGGTGGATGTTCAACGTGCTCAGGAAGGGTTAAGTATCGAGTTAATCAATACTCAGGTTGATGATGACAAGCTTTACCTACTGGATGTGAAAGACTTCGCCACCTTGGTTGAAGGTATTGAGGTCTACAAAGAGACACCAAGCACTCGGCTTCTAGCGACGATTAGCAATGACTATCAGTATGAATATAATCTAAAGGGGCGCTTTATTGAGGTGGTGATCAGCAAACCGGTTATTGATGAAGTGACCAAAGAAAAAAGCGTTCTAGAGAAAGAGGGCAAGCTGATATCGATTAACTTCCAAGATATCCCAGTACGAAATGTCCTGCAGTTGATTGCCGACTATAACGATTTCAATCTCGTGGTGTCTGATTCGGTAGCCGGAAACCTGACGTTACGTTTAGATGGCGTACCTTGGCAGCAAGTTCTCGACATTATCTTGCAAGTTAAAGGCTTGGATAAGCGTGTTGATCGCAATGTTATCTTGGTCGCGCCGAAAGCGGAACTCGATCTTCGAGAGCAACAAGCGTTAGAGAAATCTCGCTTGGAAGAGGAGTTAGGGGAGCTTAAGTCGGAAATCATCAAGATTAACTTTGCTAAAGCCACCGACATTGCCGACATGATTGGCGGTGAAGGCGCGGTCAGTATGTTGTCCGATCGTGGCTCAATTACCATTGATGAGCGCACCAACTCACTACTCATTCGTGAGCTGGAAGAAAACATTGCCGTGATCCGAGGCATCATTGAATCGTTAGACATTCCAGTGAAGCAAGTACAGATAGAGGCGCGTATCGTCACTGTTACCGAGGGTAACCTGGATGAGCTTGGTGTGCGCTGGGGTGTTTCATCAACCAACGGAAGCTTCACCGTTGGCGGTTCAATTGAAGGTAACCACCCATCAGCGATTACGCCGTATGACGACGATAGCGGCAGCAGCGTGATTGATGACTATCTCAACGTAAATTTAGGAGCAACATCGCCGAACGCTTCGAGTATTGCGTTTCAGGTAGCCAAGTTGGGTTCGGATACCTTGCTTGATCTTGAATTGTCAGCACTGCAACAAGAGTCGAAAGCTGAAATTATTTCGAGCCCACGCTTAATCACCACCAATAAAAAGCCCGCCTATATTGAGCAAGGTACTGAAATTCCTTATTTAGAGTCCTCTTCAAGTGGCGCTACGTCGGTCGCGTTTAAGAAAGCCGTGTTGAGTCTTAAGGTGACACCGCAGATCACGCCCGACAATCGTTTGGTATTGGATTTGAGCGTGACTCAAGATAGACCAGGGCAAGTGGTAAAAACCGGAACCGGTGAGGCGGTCGCAATTGATACGCAAAGAATAGGTACGCAAGTGCTTGTTAATAATGGTGAAACTGTCGTGCTTGGCGGGATATTTCAACACAGCGTGAGCAGTACGGTGGATAAAGTTCCTCTGTTAGGAGACCTGCCAGTTTTGGGTGCATTGTTCCGTCGCAGCTATGAAAATGTGGGTAAAAGTGAACTGCTTATTTTTGTCACACCTAAAGTTGTGATTCAGTAATGAACAATTAGATTAAAAATAAAGTTGCATTAGTGGCACCTAACCTTGATAATTTCGGGTCTTATCACGAATTATCTGTGAGGAATCGGTGCCACGGGCCTTTTAATTTCAGTACTTGTACTGACCTACCTTGTGGCGATGTCATTGAATTAACGTTGTAAATTACTGCTAAAAACATGGCTGAGAAACGCAATATTTTTCTTGTTGGCCCAATGGGCGCCGGCAAAAGTACAATTGGTAGACACCTAGCTTCCCAACTTCATATGGAGTTTCTAGACTCTGACACTGTGATCGAAGAGCGCACTGGCGCAGACATCGCATGGGTTTTTGATGTTGAGGGCGAAGAAGGTTTCCGTAAGCGCGAAGAATCTGTAATCAATGATCTGACAGAAGAACAAGGTATTGTTCTTGCGACAGGTGGTGGTTCAGTGTTGAGCAAAGAAAACCGTAACCGTCTATCTGCACGAGGCATTGTTGTATACCTAGAGACAACAATTGAAAAGCAACTTGCTCGCACTAACCGCGACAAGAAACGCCCTCTACTTCAAACAGACAACCCGCGTGATGTGCTAGAAGATCTAGCTGTATCTCGCAACGCACTATACGAAGAAGTGGCGGACTACACAGTTCGTACTGACGACCAAAGTGCAAAAGTGGTAGCCAACCAGATCGTAAAAATGCTAGAAGAACGTTAAGTTCATTTTTTCGGAGAGCAAACCCATGGAACGGATTACGGTCAATCTAGCTGAGCGTAGCTACCCTATCTCTATTGGCGCCGGGTTATTTGAAGACCCGGCGTACCTTTCTTTTTTATCAGGTAAGCAGAAAGTTGTTGTTATCAGTAATGTGACAGTAGCGCCTCTTTATGCTGATAAAATTTTATCGCTATTGGTTCAAGTCGGCTGTCAGACATCTCTTCTCGAGCTGCCAGACGGTGAACAGTACAAAACCCTTGAAACGTTCAATTCAGTGATGAGCTACATGCTTGAAGGAAATTACAGCCGCGATGTGGTGGTGATTGCTTTAGGTGGTGGTGTAATCGGTGACTTGGTCGGTTTTGCTGCCTCTTGTTACCAACGCGGTATTGATTTCATTCAAATCCCGACGACCCTTCTTTCTCAAGTGGACTCTTCTGTTGGTGGTAAAACCGCAGTAAACCATCCTCTTGGTAAGAATATGATCGGTGCTTTTTACCAACCGAAATCTGTGATCATCGATACCAACTGTTTATCAACGCTTCCAGAGCGTGAGTTTGCAGCGGGCATTGCTGAGGTGATCAAATACGGCATCATTTACGATGAAGCCTTCTTTGATTGGTTGGAGCAGAATCTAGAGAAACTTTATCAACTTGATGAAGAAGCACTGATCACCGCGATTGCTCGTTGTTGTGCAATTAAGGCTGAAGTGGTGGCTCTAGATGAAAAAGAGTCAGGAATCAGAGCGTTATTGAACCTAGGTCATACATTTGGTCATGCGATTGAAGCAGAACTAGGCTATGGTAATTGGCTACATGGTGAAGCTGTTTCGTCAGGCACTGTAATGGCAGCTAAAACAGCTCAATTACAGGGGCTGATCTCTCAGCAGCAACTTGAGCGAATTATTTCTATACTCAAGAATGCGAAACTACCAATCCATACGCCAGAAAGCATGTCTTTTGAAGACTTTATGAAGCATATGATGCGCGATAAAAAAGTGCTGTCTGGTCAATTACGTTTGGTATTACCAACAAGTATTGGTACTGCTGAAGTGGTTGCTGATGTGCCTCAAGACATCATTAAACAAGCGATCGATTTCTGCCGTACTCTTTAAATTTGGTTGTGAGGTTGCCTAGCTAAACTCTAGGCAACTGAAGCGTTTTACTGATCGATCTTATCAGTAGGGATCCCCAATGAGTTTGGCTCATGAATTAAGAGTATTGGAGTTAGAGTCTCAAGTTGAGCTGCTAGAGCGCTTACAGCTTTTGACTAACTTTGGTTCAAACCTTGTGACGGTTGCTGGCAAAGTTGGCTCTGGCCGATCTTGGTTGGCTCAGTGTTATCTTGAAGCATGGTCGACAGAAAAAAATCAGTGTTTACTGCTTTGTCATCCAAGCCAGGACGATCAACAACGTCGCGCACTTATTCTTAGCCAAATTGTTTCTGACCCCCTGTTTAATCAACATGATTCTTTATCAGATAGCCTGACAAGGTTGCTGGATGGAGAGCCGTGCAGTGTGGTTATCGTCGTTGATGATGCCCAACGACTTTCTGAGCTATTGGTATCCGAATTATGGATGTTGGTACTAGAAGCTCAATCAAACCCTCAATGGACGATCAATATCGTTCTCTTCTCGGAACCTGGCCACTTAGATACGTTGTTAACGCGTTTGAGTTACGGTCAACAACACAAGCCTATCGATCTTGAGATCGATGACCTTTCACAACCAGAAGCTGAACATTTCTTTGAATCACTGGTGATTCGATATGTTGATGATGAGTCTGAAACTCGCGTGCGACGTGCGTTTAGTAAAGCGCAACCTCTGCCCGGCGAGTTAATGGCTTTAGGAGAATTGAAAGTGGAAAAAAGGATTATTATTCGCTCAATCATTGGCTCACCCATCAATATCGCGATCGTGGTGGCTTTGTTATTGTTGTTAATTGGTGGTGGTTATTGGTGGATGCTTAGTCAACCAACACCAGACGATAAAGCGCAGTCGCTTATCGCACCGATTGAACAGACGGCTATTCCAACCTTTGAAGTGGAAAGTGGCACTGAACAAACTGGCGTCGATGGTTCTGTTGATTCGGAAGCTGAAACCGACATGAGTTACCAAGGTGCCGATGATGATAGTTCGTCTCTGCCACCGACTGTCGTTGAAGATACCGCGAGTGTTGGAGAAGTCGAACAAGATCAGCAGCGTGTTGTGATCACCTCTGACGTGGTTGATGCTCTGCTTGATGATAAACCTGAGAGTGCGGATACCAGTGCGATTGATGCTGCAGTTGAAGAAAACACAGCTGCAGTGGTTAGCGCGCAACCTGATTCTGCACAAGCCGAACCACAACCAACAGTCGATGAAGAATCAGACCTAACTGACTCAACACCGCCGACCAAAAAGATCACCTTCTCATTTGCTCGTGAAGAGTTACAAGCTATCTCGCCGCGCGCGTATACCTTGCAGTTGAGTGCGATGACTTCATTGGAAGACGTACAATCTTTCATTGAAGAGTATGACCTTGAGAACAAGGTTCGTATTTACCCAACACTTCGTAACGACACCAAGTGGTTTATTATCACTTATCAAGATTACCCAACGATTCAAGTGGCGCGAGATGCGGTAAGTGCGTTATCAAAACCACTTCAACAGTTGGAACCTTGGGCAAAATCGATGAATCAAGTACATCGAGAGATAGAACGTGCGAAATAACCCTGAGCTTAGCCTCAAAATATGTTACATTCCGCAGCCTTATTTTTGAGTTGATAGATAGAGCAGTAAATGAAAAAGCAGCGTGCCTTTCTAAAATGGGCTGGTGGTAAATATGGCCTAGTTGAAGACATCCAACGTCACCTGCCACCTGCTCGTAAATTGGTAGAACCGTTTGTCGGTGCCGGCTCAGTATTTCTGAATACTGACTTTGAACAGTACCTACTAGCTGATATCAATCCCGATCTTATCAACCTGTATAATCTACTTAAAACCGATCCTGAAACGTATATCACGGAAGCGAAGCGCTGGTTCTGTCCTGAGAATAATCGCAAAGAAGCCTTTCTAGATATTCGTGCTCAGTTCAACGATACCGACAACGTCATGTATCGTTCGCTTGCCTTCTTGTATATGAACCGTTTTGGCTTCAATGGCTTGTGTCGTTACAACAAGAAGGGCGGTTTTAACGTTCCGTTTGGTTCTTACAAAAAACCTTACTTCCCAGAAGCAGAGCTGGAGTTTTTTGCTGAGAAAGCGAAAAAGGCCACCTTCGTCTGTGAGGGATACCATGAAACCTTTAGCCGTGCTCGCAAAGGCTGCGTGGTTTACTGTGACCCTCCGTACGCACCGCTATCAAATACCGCTAACTTTACCTCTTACGCAGGTAATGGCTTCAGCTTAGATGATCAGGCAGCCTTGGCTGATGTCGCTGAAAAAGCCGCAATGGAACGTGGTATTCCAGTTTTGATTTCAAACCACGATACGACACTAACGCGTCGCTTATATCATGGTGCGGAACTGAACGTGGTGAAGGTGAAGCGCACCATCAGCCGTAACGGCGCTGGGCGTAATAAAGTTGATGAGTTACTGGCGCTTTTCCATAAAGAGAAAAACCAGCAACACGTATCAGCGGAATAGTACTGGTCAGAATCACCGCCAAACTCATTAAATTGAGTGACCAACGGATACTTTCTTAAACTAATCTTTCGAACTGCTAGGATCTGCTTAGGTGCTTAGGTAGAATTGCACACCAAATAGTCTTGGGCTTGAGTCTTGTATTTGTGTATGAGAGCTCACTAAGGCGGTGACATTCGCAATTTACTCACTCTTAAGAGGTTTGGTATGAAAGATTTTCTAATCGCTCCATCGATTTTGTCTGCAGATTTTGCTCGTCTTGGTGAAGACGTAGAAAAAGTACTCGCAGCTGGTGCTGATGTTGTGCACTTCGATGTGATGGACAACCACTACGTACCTAACCTGACTTTTGGCGCGCCTATCTGTAAAGCGCTGCGCGACTACGGCATTACTGCTCCTATCGACGTTCACCTAATGGTTAAACCAGTCGACAGCATCGTGCCTGAGTTTGCAAAAGCTGGCGCATCAATGATTACTTTCCACGTTGAAGCATCAGAACACATCGATCGCACTCTACAGCTAATCAAAGAACACGGCTGTAAAGCGGGTGTCGTTCTTAACCCAGCAACACCTCTGTCTTGCCTAGATTACATCATGGACAAAGTAGACATGATTCTACTAATGTCTGTGAACCCTGGTTTTGGTGGTCAATCTTTCATTCCTCACACGCTTGATAAGCTACGTGCAGTTCGTAAGCTAATTGACGAATCAGGTCGTGATATTCGCCTTGAGATTGATGGCGGCGTGAAGGTTGATAACATCCGTGAAATCGCAGAAGCGGGAGCAGATATGTTCGTCGCAGGTTCAGCTATCTTCAATCAACCAGATTACAAAGAAGTGATTGATGAGATGCGTGCAGAGCTTGCAAAAGTTAACGCATAAAAGTAGAACTAGGGTCAGTTGACCTAAAATCAAAAATTTAGATAAAGGGGCTCATTGGCCCCTTTTTTACGTCTTATCGCTCAACACATAAGACGAATATAATTAATAGGAAAGTAAGATGTCATTAAGCTCAATAAAACTGATCGCCTTTGATTTGGATGGAACCTTGTTAGACAGCGTGCCTGATTTGGCTGTCGCCGCTGACCAAGCTTGTCAGGAACTGGGTTTCCCTTCAGTGAGTGAAGAACAAGTTCGCGACTACGTGGGTAATGGTGCTGACGTGCTTATCGGGCGTTCACTCAGCCGCAACCTTGCGGTTGACCCAAGCCTAGAGCCTGAGCTGCTGAAGAAAGCACGCATCCTGTTTGATGATTTCTACGAGCAGGGCGGCCATAAGCTGAGCCACCTTTACCCATCAGTAAAAGAGACGCTAGCTGAACTACATAAAGCGGGTTTCACTATGGCGCTTGTGACCAACAAGCCATCGAAGTTTGTACCCGACGTTCTGGCGCAACACGGTATCGATAAGTACTTTGTTGATGTGTTGGGCGGAGACTCTTTCCCAGAGAAAAAACCGAACCCAGTAGCGCTGAACTGGTTGCTAGAAAAGCACAACGTGAAAGCGGAAGAGATGTTGATGGTTGGTGATTCAAGCAACGATATCAAAGCGGCGAAGAATGCGGGTTGCCACTCATTTGGTCTGACTTACGGCTACAACCACGGCGAGCCAATTTCAGCATCAAACCCTGACTATGTGGCGGATAACGTTGCTCAATTACTAGATGTCGTTCTAGTTTCAGCATAAAGCGTACAAAAGTTAGCTAACCCACTAGCAAAATACTTATCAATGAGTACACTGGATGAGCCGCGCAGAAAGAGCTGTGCGGCTTTTCTATATTTAAGTTAAGAAGCTAAGCGTTCAATAAACTTAGCGAATAAGCAAAGGAATTAAAACCATGAGCAAGCCCATCGTATTGAGTGGTGTTCAACCATCTGGTGAACTAAGTATCGGTAACTACTTGGGTGCTCTACGTCAATGGCAACAGATGCAAGATGATTACGATTGCCAATACTGTGTTGTAGACCTTCACGCAATTACGGTTCGCCAAGACCCGAAAGCACTGCATGAAGCGACTCTAGACGCACTAGCAATCTGTCTTGCTGTCGGTGTTGATCCAAAGAAGAGCACGCTATTTGTTCAGTCACACGTACCAGAGCATGCTCAACTTGGTTGGCTTCTTAACTGTTACACGCAAATGGGTGAACTGAGCCGTATGACTCAGTTTAAAGATAAGTCTGCACGTCACTCAAACGACGTAAACGTAGGCTTATACGACTACCCAGTGTTGATGGCTGCAGATATCTTGCTTTACGGCGCTCACCAAGTGCCTGTAGGTAGCGACCAGAAACAACACTTAGAGCTAGCGCGTGATATCGCAACTCGCTTTAACAACATCTACGGCCCTGAAACACCAATCTTCCAAGTGCCTGAACCTTACATTCCAACAGTGAATGCACGTGTAATGAGCCTGCAAGATGCGACGAAGAAGATGTCTAAGTCGGATGACAACCGTAAGAATGTGATTACTCTGCTAGAAGAGCCTAAGTCGATCATCAAGAAGATCAACAAAGCGCAAACGGATGCAGAAACACCACCACGCATTGCCCACGATTGGGAAAACAAAGCGGGTATCTCTAACCTAATGGGTCTTTACTCTGCGGCGACGGGTAAAACGTTTGAAGAGATCGAAGCGCAGTACCAAGGCGTTGAAATGTACGGTCCATTCAAGAAAGATGTAGGCGCAGCATTAGTTGAGATGCTTGAGCCGATTCAAGCTGAATACCATCGTATCCGTGCTGACCGCGCTTACATGGACTCAGTAATGAAAGCGGGTGCTGAAAAAGCCTCTGAGCGTGCTGCTGTGACTCTGAAAAAAGCATACGAAGCAGTAGGTTTTGTTACTCGCCCATAGATTGAACTAAAATAACTCGCTTGAGAATTTGAGCCCAAAGTAACTTTTGTTTACTTTGGGCTTTTTAATGCCCATTCCATTTGCCCTCCCCGAAAACCCTTTGTTTGAATTGATAATTTACGCAGTATTTGGCTAGCACACTCGTGGCTTTAATGTTGTGCAGATGATCTTATTTGGCCCTCTCGGGCTTTATAAAATTATGCTCGTTTCTATATATGTTGGAAATATATAACGTGCCAAACAATTGATGATTCCAAAGTGATAAGTTCCTCATTTTCTTGCCAACTGACTTATTCCTTTCATAAATAAACCTGATAGTTACCACAAAATACATGACTGCCCATAGGTGGCAGTGACTATAACTCAATGAACTCAGGTGAAACGGATGGCTCTTTTACACAAACCTTCATTGCTAGTAGTGGCAATTGGTAGCTTGTTAACCACAAGCGCACACGCTGATTTGTTTATTTCACAATATGTGGAAGGCGGCAGCTACAACAAAGCGGTTGAGATCGCCAATAACGGCGATAGCAGCATTAATTTAGATGGTTACTCGTTGGCGAAATCTGCGAATGGCAACGGATCATGGGGTGCCACTTTACCTTTGGATGGCCACGTTTTAGCGCCCGGTGAAGTACTTGTGGTCGCACATTCTAGTGCGAGTGATGAGATAAAAGCTCAAGCTGACATCATTAATGCTTCTATCGCTAATCATAACGGTGACGACCCGTTAGCTATCTTGAATTCAGACGGTTCGGTACATGATGTTGTTGGTTTGATGGGCGATGTCGACTGGGGTAAAGATGTTACTTTGGTTCGAGCGACACAAACCCCTTCGGCAACATTCGATGCTTCGCAATGGGTATCGCTACCAAAAGATAGCATTGAAGGTTTAGGTTCACTAGACAGTGTTGAACTGCCAGAAGCGTTTACTTGTACACAAGATGGCTCTGACCCAGTATTCACCACCATTCAAGAAATCCAAGGTGAGGGTGCAACATCACCGTTCATTGATGGCTACCCGTACATCACCGATGATGAATACTTTGTTAAAGGTGTGGTAAGTGCGGTGACAACAGGCCTAACCAAGGGCTTCTACCTGCAAGCACTTGAGGATGATTTCAACTCAAGCACTTCTGAAGGCCTATTTATTCATACCAACCAGTCGAGCTCAGAGCTAGTAGCCGGTGATGTGGTGTGTGTGAAAGGTAAGGTTCAAGAATACTACAGCCACACTCAGCTTAAAGTTGAAAACAATCAATGGCTCAAGCAGGGTGAGCAGCAGGCGCCAGAAGCGACAGCGATTGAAGCCTTAGACAGTGACGAGAACTTCGCAGCAACGCTTGAGCGCTACGAAGGCATGTTGGTGAAAACAACTGAAGCACTTGATATGCGTGTGACACGCACCTTTGGTTATGACTACGCAGGTCGTCGTAACAACATGGTATTGGCACATGAGCGTATTAACATGCAGCCGAACCAGCTTTTTGCAGCAGGTTCTGACGAAGCGAAGCAGCAAACTGAAGACAACGCAGACCGCCGTCTTTTCGTTGAAACCGATCAAAAATCGGGTGATGGACAGGTGCCTTTCTACCCAGATTTTGGTCGTACCGACATCGACCAAGATGGCTCAACGGAAGACTATATCCGTATTGATGACACTATTGTTGGTCTAGAAGGCGTGTTGACCTACAGCTATGGCGAGTACCGCCTCATCACGACTAACCAGATCACCGCTGAAAACTTCGTTCGCAACGACCCGCGTACCGACAAACCAGATATGGATGAAGGCGACTTACGTATTGCGACCTTTAATGTACTGAACTACTTCAACTCTCCATTTGGTGGTGATGCGAACCAGCATGGTAATAACCGTGGTGCAAACACCATCACTGAGTTTGAAGTACAACAAGAGAAAATTGTAAACGCGATTCTTCGTCTAGACGCTGACATCATTGGTTTGATGGAAATTGAGAACAACGGCTTTGGTGAAGGTTCTGCTATTCAACAGCTTGTTAACCAGCTGAATGATCGCATTGAGCGTAAGAAAGACCGTTATACGTTTGTCGCTGTTGATTCAAATGAAGATGGCGTAACCGACGAGATGGACTCGATTGGTACCGACGTAATCACAACGGGTGTTATCTACCGTAAGAAGGTGGTTAAGCTTAAAGACAGCCGCGTTATCGCTATGCCAAGCCAACAAGCACCAGAGGTGTTAGACGATTCAGGTAAGGTGATTGAGGACGGTAAGAACTACCAGCGTGACTCATTAGCGCCAACCTTTAAAGTTAAAGGCACCAAAGAGAAACTGACCGTAGCGATTAACCACTTTAAATCGAAAGGATCTAAGTGTTGGGAAGATGCAGCACCGGTTGAACAGGGCGGTCAAGGTGGTGTGGATGCCGATAAGCAAGGCTCATGTGAGAACTTCCGCGTAGCTGCGGCGGTGGCACTGGGTGAAGCGTTAGACGGCATTGAAGGCCATAAAGTGATTCTGGGTGATATGAACTCGTACGGCATGGAAGATCCAATGCTGGTGCTAACGGATTACTCTGAAGAGAAATACGGTAAGCAAATCAAAGCGGCTCGTAACACTTACATTGATGGTGTTGAACAGTTTGGTGACAGCGGTGCGGTGATTACTAAGAACTACGGTTACATTAATGCTGTAGCTCAAAAGCACCCAGATAGCTGGAGCTACTCATACAATGACGAAGTGGGCGCACTGGATCACCTGTTGATCAGCGATAGCCTGAAAGACAGGGTGGTGGATGCAACTGACTGGCACATTAACGGTGGTGAATCGACGTTGTTTGACTACAACGAAGAGTACAAAGGCGACCTGCCTAAGTACCAGGATCACTTCCGTTCATCGGATCATGACCCTGCGGTTCTTGAGCTCAGAGTCGGCGGTTCATTCGGCTTAGGTGCGTTGATGTCATTGTTTGGCCTAGCAATGTGGCGTCGTCGCAAGTAGCTAAATCACAAATAGATTGGCTTGCCATACAAGCAAGCCAATTCAGATAACTTAAGGCTATCTGTAAACAATTAAGGTCAACCTAGGTTGGCCTTAATTATTGGCGAAATGCAGTTTCCACTTGCCTTTCGCTATGGGTATTGCACAATACCGCCCCTATATCTCCCAATCCTTTAGTATTTAGCAAACGATTTCGACCCATGTTACTTATCATCGATAACTACGACTCCTTTACCTATAACTTGTATCAGTATTTCTGTGAGTTAGGGGTAACTGTAAAAGTTGTACGCAACGATGAGATTGATATCGCAGGTATCGAAGCGCTGAATCCTAGTCACCTTGTTATCTCGCCGGGTCCTTGTACACCGGATGATGCGGGAATCTCTCTGCAAGTCATTGAACACTTCGTGGGTAAGTTGCCGATCTTAGGTGTGTGTCTTGGTCATCAAGCCATCGCTCAAGTATTTGGTGGTGAAGTGGTGAGAGCCAGACAAGTGATGCACGGTAAAACCTCTCCGATACGCCACAATGGTAAGAGTGTTTTTCAAGGATTGAACAACCCATTGACCGTGACACGTTACCACTCACTCGTGGTGAAAAATGGCACGCTACCAGATTGCTTTGAACTGACGTCTTGGACGGAATTTGAAGATGGCAGCATGGATGAGATCATGGGTTATCAACACAAAACCTTGCCGATTGATGCGGTACAATTTCACCCTGAATCGATTAAAACAGAGCAAGGACACCAGATTCTCGCTAACTTCCTAGCACGCTAAGTGTTTAAATTTGACTCTTTCTCCGTCTAAATAAGCCAGTTAAACCTATCAGCTTATTCGTTAAGCGTTTAAATTCGGGCTTTACGCGCCTCTCTCCCTCTGACGCCGATCACTTTTTATAACATTTCTCTCTCGCTTCGCTAAGTTTTTAGCCTATGCAAAATTATTCGCCTTATTTCCTCTCGAACCCTATATACCGCTGTGCCAGTAAGGCTTTGCTATTGCTGGTTATACGTTTAGGTAAAAAAAGCTTCATAAAACAGATTAATTGATGCATAAATAGTCATAGGTAGTGACGTTTAGCTGGTTGTTAGGGATGGCTAAAGAATAATCTACTATTGAAAAGGTTAATTAAATGTAAATATAATGCTGCAGCGGGATTATGGCGAGACAAAATATCTTTGTCTCACTTATGAACCATTACGCTTATTTGCGAAGCTTGCGGTATCGAGAAGGAATGTACGATGACAGTGGAAAATAAAGTAGAACGTAGTCTGTTTAATGAGGTGATGGTGCCTTGTTATAACCCAATGGAAATGATCCCGGTAAAAGGGGAAGGCGCACGCGTTTGGGACCAACAAGGCCGAGAGTATATCGACTTTGCTGGTGGTATCGCTGTGAGCTGTTTGGGTCACTGTCACCCGGCAATGGTTAACGCAGTTACTGAGCAAGCAAACAAGATTTGGCACCTAAGTAACGTGATGACCAACGAACCTGCACTGCGTCTAGCGAAAAAGCTAACAGACGTATGTTTTGCAGAAAAAGTATTCTTTGCAAACTCTGGCGCGGAAGCGAACGAAGCAGCTCTAAAGCTAGCTCGTCGTTGGGCGGCGGATGTTCACGGTCCTGAGAAATCTGAAATCATTGCATTCAAACAAGGTTTCCACGGTCGTACTTTCTTTACCGTAACGGTTGGTGGTCAAGAAGCTTACTCTGATGGCTTCGGTCCTAAACCGGGCGATGTAACTCACCTTCCTTACAATGATATTGCAGCACTAGAAGCGCACATCTCTGATCGCACTTGTGCAATCATGATGGAACCTCTGCAAGGCGAGGGCGGTATCATCTCACCAACCTCTGAATTCGTGAACACAGTTCGTGAACTGTGTGACAAACACAATGCACTACTTATCTTTGATGAAGTACAAACCGGTAACGGCCGTACTGGTAACTTTTATGCTTACCAAGGTCTAGGTGTAACACCAGACATCTTGAGCACTGCTAAATCACTGGGTGGTGGTTTTCCTATTGGTGCAATGCTCACGACGACTGAATTAGCGACACATCTAAAAGTCGGTACGCATGGCTCTACTTACGGTGGTAACCCACTGGCGTGTGCTGTTGCAGAAGCGGTTGTTGATGTGGTTAGCCAACCTGAAACATTAGCTGGCGTGAAAGAGCGCGAAGCATTGTTCCGTGATGGTCTTGCTAAGATTAACGACAAGTACCAAATCTTCAGTGAAGTTCGTGGCAAAGGCCTACTACTAGGTGCTGCGCTTAACGAAGAGTGGCAAGGCCGTGCACGTGACGTATTAGTAGCAGCAGGCGAACAAGGCTTGATGGTACTGGTTGCTGGTGCAAACGTGGTTCGTTTCACGCCATCACTGGTCATTACTACACAAGAAATTGAAGAAGGCCTATCAAAACTAGACAAAGCAATCGCTACGCTAGTTTAGCCTGAGCGGCGTCATAGGAATGATCGCCAATAGAGCGATCCCATGACGTTCTGCTAAAGGCCCAAGCTTCTGGTTTTGGGCCTATTTTGCATCTGGAGGGAATATTGATGCTAGTTGTTCGCCCAATAAAATTATCTGATTACGATGCGCTGCATACTTGCGCGGTTGAATCTGGTCACGGATTCACATCTCTTCCTGTTAACGAAGAACTGTTAACTAACCGTATTACTCACTCTGAATACAGCTTTGCCAAACCAGACGTGACTGAACCCGGTGATGAAGGCTACCTAATGGTTGGCTTTGATACCGAAACGGGTGAAGTTGCAGGTACCACGGGTATCGAAGCCTCGATTGGCTGGGATGTACCGTTTTACTCTTATCACATCAGCAAGGTGGTTCATTCATCGCAAAAGCTTGGCGTTAATAACGTGGTTAAGCTACTGACTTTTGGTAATAACTACACCGGATGCAGTGAAATTTGCACGTTATTCTTGCGCCCTGACTTCCGTGGTGGTTTGAACGGTCGTTTGATGTCGAAGTGCCGATTCCTACTGATGGCTGAACACCCAGAGCGTTTCTCGAAAACAATTTTTGCTGAGATGCGGGGGGTATCGGATGCCGAAGGTAATTCTCCTTTCTGGCAATGGCTGCAAGAACACTTCTTCTCGATTGATTTCACACTTGCTGATTATCTAACCGGTATTGGTAAGAAAGGCTTCATTGCTGATCTTATGCCGAAGCTACCTATCTATGTGAACCTACTGAGCAAAGAAGCTCAGGCGGTGATCGGAGAGGTTCATGACAATACGCGCCCTGCACTTAAGTTGTTGGAACGTGAAGGTTTCACCAACCGTGGCTATGTCGATATCTTTGATGCGGGCCCAACGGTTGAGTGTGATTTAAGAAACATCGAATCTGTGCGTCATGCGATTAGAGCTCAGGTGAAAATTGCAGAGCACTCAAGCTCTAAAGACTTCCTAATTGGGAATACATCATTTGAGAACTTCCGCGCAGTAGCCGCGAAAGGCGCGTATGACCAAGCAAGCGACACAGTGATTTTATCATCTGAAGTAGCAAGCGCTCTTGAAGTAAAAGAAGGCGAATTCGTTCGCATGTTGGCTCAGTAAGAGCAGCGATTATCTGTCGAAGATTTTAAGGATAGAAGTATGACTCAGTGGATAGCAGGACAGTGGGTGGCAGGTCAAGGTGACGCCATGACATCAGTAAGCCCATACAATAATGAAGTAGTGTGGCAGGGTGATAGCGCAACGCCAGCACAGGTTGAATCTGCAGTGGCAGCAGCTCGTGAAGCCTTCTTGGTTTGGAAAAAACTGAGCTTTGCAGAGCGTGAAGCGATCGTGTTGAACTTTGCTGAGAAGGTAAAAGAGAACAGCGAAGAAATTGCGCAAATCATCGCAAAAGAGACGGGTAAACCGATCTGGGAAACTCGTACTGAAGCGGGAGCGATGGCGGGTAAGATTGCTATTTCCATTCGTGCTTACCATGAGCGTACCGGTGAAGCTTCACGTGAAGCAGCTGGCAACCAGATTGTACTTCGTCATCGTCCACTAGGCGTGATGGCGGTATTTGGTCCTTACAACTTCCCAGGTCACCTACCTAACGGTCATATTGTTCCAGCTCTGCTATCGGGTAATACCGTGGTATTTAAGCCTTCAGAGCAGACACCTTGGACGGGTGAGTTTGCAATGAAGCTATGGCAAGAAGCGGGTCTTCCTGCTGGCGTAATCAATCTAGTACAAGGCGCTAAAGAGACAGGTATCGCACTAGCAGATGCTAAAGGTCTTGATGGCGTGCTGTTCACAGGTAGTGCAAATACCGGTCATATCCTACATCGTCAATTCGCGGGCCAACCGGGCAAGATGCTGGCGCTAGAGATGGGCGGTAACAACCCTATGGTAATCAGTGACCAGTTTGGTGATGCTGACGCGACGGTTTATACCATTATTCAATCGGCTTTCATCAGTGCGGGTCAACGTTGTACATGTGCACGTCGCTTGTATGTTCCTGTTGGAGAGAAGGGCGATCAACTGCTGGATAAGCTCGTTGCTGCGACCTTGAAGGTTCGTGTTGATCAGCCATTCGCTGAGCCTGCACCCTTCATGGGGCCACAAATATCTGAAGCTGCCGCTAAGTTCATTCTGGACGCGCAAGCGAATCTGCAATCGTTAGGCGGTGTGAGTCTGGTTGAAGCAAAAGCGGGTGAAGCGGCATTCGTTACTCCGGGTATTATCGATGTAACCAACATTGCTGAACTGCCTGATGAAGAGTACTTCGGCCCATTACTACAAGTGGTTCGTTACCAATCGCTAGAGCAAGCGGTTGAGTTAGCTAACGACACACGCTTTGGTTTGTCTGCTGGCTTAGTATCTACAGACGATTCTGAATGGGAATACTTCGTTGACCATATCCGCGCGGGTATTGTTAACCGTAATCGCCAACTCACAGGCGCAAGTGGTGATGCACCATTTGGTGGCCCGGGTGCTTCTGGCAACCTACGTCCAAGTGCTTACTATGCGGCGGACTATTGTGCTTACCCAATGGCTTCAATGGAAGGTGGTGAAACTCAACTGCCAGCTACGTTTAGCCCGGGCATTGAGCTTTAGTTTCTAAACAATAGATTGATGAGTCATAGGTTTATAAGCTAAAGACTTTTTGACTTAGGCTTATGAGTACTAGGCTCATTCGTTAAGTTTGAAATAAGGAAGTGGTGTTATCGCTTCCTTTTTCCATCACGTCCGACACCTAGATTGGGCGGTAGATAATAATAGAACAAATATGTCACAGGCTGATGGCTGCTGACTCTGTGTCCAGCCTCTCCCTTTCTAATCCAAATTACTAGCTTGCTAGAACCTCTGACAAGGAGTCACCATGACGCCCGATCTACTCTTTAAATCACTATGGGACGATTACATTCACAGGCTGTGTCCATCGGCTGAGAAAGTGCATCACTTGCTGAAAGAAGATGAAGCGCTGATCAACGACCATATTGCACTGCGTACTTTTAATGTTGCCCCTCTCGGTATTGAAACACTAGCTAAACCTTTCCTTGAACTGGGTTACAAGGCGTGTGGAGACTACCTGTTTGAGAGCAAGAAGCTAGTGGCTAAACACTACGAGCACCCAGACCCGAAGCAGCCAAAAGTGTTCATTAGTGAATTGAAGGTCGAAGAGTGTTCTAGTGATTTGCAACAGATCGTTGCTAAGTTAGTTGAGCAGGTTGATGCAAGCAAGCTTCAAGGTCATGAGTTCTTGTTTGGCGGTCGCCAATGGGATTTGAGCTTCGCTGATTTCCAAGTACTAGCAAAAGAGAGCGAATACGCCTCTTGGTTAGCGGCTCACGGTTACGGTGCCAACCACTTCACGGTAAGTGTCAATCAACTGAACAAGTTCGATGAAGTACAAGCAGTGAATGATTACCTGAATGATGCTGGCTTTACGATTAACGCATCAGGCGGTGAGGTGAAAGGCTCTCCAGAGGTATTATTAGAGCAATCATCCACCATGGCAGACAAAGTCCCAGTGGCATTTATTGAAGGCAATGAGATGATTCCTGGTGGCTTCTATGAGTTTGCTAAGCGTTATGCAATGGCGAATGGTGAGCTTTATACCGGTTTTGTCGCTGCATCGGCGGATAAGATCTTCGAAAGCACCAACGGTTAAAGAAAGATACGAGCACGGGCTTTGCCCTAGAGATGCGGGTACGCTTCGCTTCGAGAGTGTTTGCGTTTGGAAGTTGTAAGTGTCCCATTCGCATCTGCTCTCTAGATCTTTAGAAAACAAAAAAGCCACCAAATTCGCATTTGGTGGCTTTCAAATTTTTGGCTCAGTTAATCGAGATTAACGAGTACCGTATACCACGATAGTTTTACCGTGTGCAGAAATTAGGTTCTGCTCTTCAAGCATCTTCAAGATACGACCAACTGTCTCACGAGAACAACCAACGATCTGGCCAATCTCTTGACGAGTGATCTTGATTTGCATGCCGTCAGGGTGAGTCATTGCATCTGGCTGTTTCGCTAGGTTTAGTAGCGTTTGAGCGATACGACCTGTTACGTCAAGGAACGCTAAGTCACCAACCTTTTGGCTAGTTACTTGTAGACGGTTTGCCATTTGCGCTGAAAGGCGCATTAGGATATCTGGGTTCACTTGGATAAGTTGACGGAATTTCTTGAAAGAAATCTCAGCTACTTCACAAGGAGATTTAGCACGAACCCAAGCAGTACGCTCTTGGTCTTCTTCGAACAAGCCAAGCTCACCGATGAAGTCGCCTTGGTTTAGGTAAGAAAGAATCATTTCCTTACCTTCTTCGTCTTTGATAAGAACTGCCACAGAACCTTTAACGATGTAGTACAAGGTTTCTGCCTTTTCACCAGCATGAATCAAAGTACTTTTTGAAGGGTACTTATGAATATGACAGTGTGAAAGGAACCACTCTAATGTTGGATCGGTTTGAGGTTTACCTAGAACCATAATATCTCACTTCCTCTGCAGGGTATGCTTGCTGCTTTCCGTATTTTAGCTAAGCCTGGATTGACTTGTAGGATAAGAGCACTCGTTGAGTGCTGCAAGCTATCTTGTGTTTCGTTTAAGAATAGTATCCTTTTTCAGGTACTATTTCTTGATTTTAATCGTGACCAAGCTACGATTTTTTACGCAAAATTGTGCACATGATCACGGTATGAAAAGTAATCAACCAGAACGTCGTTTTGTTAACCTATTTTTCCAGTTTCGATGAGCTGTTGTAGGATTGGCCTCACAATGAGTTCCATAGCAAAACTCATCTTGCCTCCTGGCACCACTAGCGTGTTATGACGAGACATAAACGAACCATCAATCATAGCCAGAAGGTAGGGGAAATCGACGTTTTTGATGCCACGCAAACGTATAACAACGAAGCTTTCGTCTAAACTTGGAATCCCTTTGGCGTTAAGTGGGTTCGATGTATCTACGGTTGGAACACGCTGAAAGTTGATGTGAGTACGCGAAAATTGCGGGGTAATGTAGTTAAGGTAATCATCCATTGAACGAACAATGGAGTCCATTACTGCTTCGCGTGAGTGGCCACGATCGCGGGTATCACGAACGAATTTTTGGATCCATTCTAGGTTTACAATTGGCACCATGCCGATCAGCAAATCGACGTGTTGAGAAACGTTAATGTCACCATCAACCACACCGCCGTGCAGGCCTTCGTAAAACATCACGTCGGAATTTTCAGGGATCTCTTGCCATGGTGTAAAGGTGCCCGGCATTTGATTGTAAGGCACGGCTTCATCGAAGGTGTGTAGGTAGCTACGTACCTTACCTGTACCTTCGTTACCGTATTTACGGAAGAATTCTTCTAGCGCACCAAAGTCGTTGGCTTGTGGACCAAAGTAGCTGATGTGCTTACCTTGTTCGCGCGCTTTTCGGATCTCGACATCCATTTCTGGTCGAGTGAAGCGATGGAAACTATCCCCTTCAACCCAAGCAGCCTTCACGTCCATCATATTGAACATTTTGCGGAAGGCTTCTGAGGTAGTGGTGGTGCCGGCTCCAGATGAACCCGTCACCGCAATAATTGGATGTTTAGCGGACATGACAACCCTTGTCGTTTGAGTAACTTACTTGTTAGCAATCGTTTTCCACTATAACACGGCTCCTTTCTAAGCGCAGCCTAGAAGCGTTTTGTCACCTGGATATCAACGGTCTCGTGCAGTTCGGAAAACACGATGCTCACGTTACCAGAAGCTAATTGATGTTTCACCTGATCAATCTTGTTTTGCAGTGAAATCTCAACGTCGCCATAGTCTGTGCCTTCACGCAGCACGAATTCTTTAATGAGGTTTTCTAGTGTCTCTGGCGCGATGTCTTGCCATGGGATGATCATAAATACTTCTCTCTTTTATGTTCATTGATATGTTGATGAGTGTGTTTAGTGGTGTTTTTAGTACAACCCCAGTTTGGGGCTGCGCTATCTTATCAAGGTTTCGCGTTTATATTTAGCAAGGCTTCGTCGTTATACTGAACCTTGGATACTTTCATAATACGCAGGTAAGGCTTCTTCTAACCAGAATCGTGGTTTGAGTGTGCTACCTGTGATGAACCCAACATGGCCGCCTTTCTGAAACAAGCGATAATCGATGTTATCCGGCAGAACGAACTTAGGAATCACATCATCGGTCATGAAAGGATCGTCTTTAGCATGGATGATCTGAGTCGGTAGCTTTATCTTATTGAGCTTAGGAAGAGCTGAGCACTGTGCGTAGTAGTCTTGCGCGTTTTTGAATCCGTGCAGGGGCGCAGTAACCCGTTCATCAAACTCATACAGCTTGTCGATCTTCTTGATGGATTCAGCCGTGATGCCGAGTTTCTCTTGTAACAGCTTCACCTTTTTCAAGGCATTCGATTTGAGTGAGTTAAGCAGGTACTTCTTATAGAGCTTCGAGAAGCCGCGCTCTATGCGACTTGAACAACAGGCCAAATCAAAAGGTGCAGAGACTATCGTTGCTGCGGACAACAGTGGGTCATCTGCGTATTCCGCCAAATAGTTCGCCAACATGTTTCCGCCCAAGGAGATGCCAACCGCCACCTTTGGGTTATTCGGAAACTGAGCGTGCAGGTGTCTTAGGAAAAAGCGCGCATCTTCGACCTCACCTGAATGGTAAGCGCGAGCCAGGCGATTGGGTTTTCCGCTGCAGCCTCTGAAGTGCATCATTACCGATAACCAACCATCTTTAGCAAATGCATTCATCAGTCCATTGGCGTATGGGCTCTCAAAGCTTCCCTCTAAGCCATGGAATAGAACGAATATCGGCTTGTTACTTCGAGCATCATTGCTTGGGTTGTCACCGTCTGGTGATTCGCTCCAAGCAAGATCAAGAAAGTCACCATCGGGAGTTTCTAAGGTTTGCCAGTGAGGATGAAACAGCGCCTGTTTTCTAATAAACCGTGGCACTAAGGTTTGTAAGTGCGGATTAGAGAGACCAGCGGCTGCGGTAAATATTGTCATAAAAACGATCCATGCTTCTTTTATGGGCTTTGATAACGTGTTGAGCTTGTAACGAAACGTCCACGTTTTTATTTGAGCTTGGTTGATTCTCGGCATAAGCGCAAGGCTTTCACTTATATGAGATACAAAAACAGGACATGGGTAACTGGTTGAATAATATCAATGTTAGGTGCGTTAAACACTTCATTGTGCGTATTAGTCAGTGCATGCACATGAAGAGAGACAGGGCGCAGTTAAGCTTGGATTTTGATTGAATAAAAAGGAAAGAGAATGAGCTAGGGTTGAGGTGCTGGTTCAGAAAAAGCGTCGTAGAGGTTTTCTGCTCCTAATAAACGACAGTACTGAAAAGCGAGCGGCGATTGCTGGTTAGCGTAAAGCTGTAGGGAGTTTATACAGTCGACGAGATCGGACTGTTGTTGCTTTTCAAGCTGTAACTCAAACTGCAAGGCTTCACGGTATAGTGAGTCGACAACGTGTGCTTTGAGGTGTTTACGCAACTCTCGATAACTATGAAGCAGGGTTTCAGATCGGCTCAAGCATTGTTGTACCTTGTGCCATTCTTCTTCAGCAAAAGACAATTGCTGCTCATCAAGCCATTTGAGAAGCAGCAGTAGATTGACGTTGCCGTGGTACTGGTTTTGCAAAGCTAGGCACGCATCCTTTACACCGCGCACACTGTAATACTGAAGGCTAAATTGCCATAGTCGTTCCAGTGTTAGTGATATTGGGGCGTGCTCTGGGCTCATAAGCTATCCATATCCTGTTCCATCTGCTCAAGCTCTTCTTGAGTGGACATCCAATCCATTTCAACTTCTTCTAGCTGTGACTTACTGCTCGCTTGGAGAGCGAGTACTTTATTCAGTTTAGCCTTATTTTCAGCTTCATACAGTGAAGTGTCGGATAATTCTTGCTCAGCTTCTTCGAGAGATAGCGTTAACTTATCCATCTGCTTTTCAAATTGAGTGAGCTTTTTACGTAGTGGTGCCGTCAGTTTACGGAACTCGGCTTCTTTACGTTTCTGCTCTTTTTTCGCTGCTGCACTGTTGGCACCGTCTTTTGCTGGTGCCAATGCTTGTGCTTCTTTGCGCTCAACTTTCTGCTGTTCGGTCAGCCACTTGTAGTAATCGCTAAGGTCGCCATCAAACGGTGCCACTTGACGGTCGTGTACCAAATACAAGTCATCGGTAGTTGCACGCAGTAGGTAACGGTCGTGCGATACGATAACCATTGCGCCTTCAAACGTCTGCAGGGCAAAAGTCAGCGCTTGACGCATGTCGAGATCCAAGTGGTTGGTTGGTTCATCGAGTAGCAACAGGTTAGGTTTTTGCCATACCAGCAGTGCCAATACCAAACGTGCTTTTTCACCACCTGAGAATGGTGCCACTTTATCCAGTGCTTTTTCACCTTGGAAGCCAAAGCTACCTAAGTAATCACGCAGTTGCTGCTCGGTGTGTTTTGGGGCAATCTGCATCATGTGTTGTAGCGGTGTTTCTTCAGGGTGCAGGGTTTCTAATTGGTGCTGTGCAAAGTAACCAATCTTAACGCCTTGAGAATAGCTCAGTTCACCGCCTTGCTGTTTCAGTTCGCCAGAAAGCAGTTTAATCAATGTTGATTTACCTGCACCATTTCGACCAAGTAGACCAATACGGCTGCCTGGTACTAGATTCAAGCGAATCTTTTCTAGAATCAGATTGTCATCGTAGCCTGCAGATACTTCGTCCATCATCATGATTGGGTTTGGTAGTGCGTCTGGTTCTCTGAACTCAAAGCTGAATGGGTTATCAAACTGAGCAGGTAGCACTTGTTCCATTTTCTCTAGTGCTTTAATACGGCTTTGCGCTTGGCGAGCCTTTGACGCTTTGTAACGGAAACGGTCAATGTAGCTCTGCATGTGAGACATCTGCTTCTGCTGCTTTTGGTACATTGCTTGTTGCAGAATCAGCTTTTGCGCTCGCTGGGTTTCGAACGATGAGTAGTTACCCGTGTATTCATTGAGCTGTTGATTTTCAACATGCACGATGCGGTTGACGATAGGGTCTAAGAAGTCTCTATCGTGCGAGATAAGCACTAGCGTGCCAGGGTAGCTTTGTAACCAACGCTCTAGCCACATTACTGCGTCTAAGTCCAAGTGGTTGGTTGGTTCATCGAGTAGCAGTAGGTCACTGCGACACAGTAGAGCTTGCGCTAGGTTCAAACGCATGCGCCAACCACCTGAGAATTGAGTCAGGTTCCATGCCATTTGTTCTTGGCTAAAGCCTAAGCCGTCTAGTAACTCCGCAGCTCGCGCTTTGATGCTGTAACCACCTATGGTCTCAATCTTGCCGTGAATTTCTGCTACCAAGGTGCCGTTGTCGGCTTGTTCAGCTTTCTCTAGTTGATCTTCAAGGCCACGATATTCGCGGTCGCCATCAATCACGTATTCAATTGCTGTTCTTTCTAATGCTGGTGTTTCTTGGGCAACCCAAGCCATTTCCCAATGGGCAGGTTTGCTGAATGAGCCTGCATCAATAGACAGTTCGTCCTTAATTAAGGCGAATAGCGTAGATTTACCACAGCCGTTTTTACCAACCAAACCGATCTTGTCGCCGGGGTGAAAAGTCGCAGATGCTTGGTCTAGGAGTGGCTTACCGCCGCGTAGCAATTGAATATCAGAGAAAGTAATCATAATTGAAGTAGCATAGAAATTAGAGGTGAACAGACGCCAGCATAGTAGGCTGAAACCAGATAAAAGTCGATCACAATGCAATTTGCGTTATGATGCCAATAACATATTAATAACTTTTGCTTAAATTCTTGTGGCCTTGCCACCGTTTAGCTTTCAAAGGAATGTTTCAAAGGAATGAGTAATACTCCCTCGACAGACAAACCCGTGCCAAAGGTGCTGGTCATCTATGCGCACCCAGAGCCGCAAACCTCTATCGCTAACCAGATCATGGTTAAAAAGATAGAGTCACTTGGGAATGTCAAAATTCACGATCTCTACGCCATCTATCCGGACTTCTTTATTGATGTGCCTTCCGAGCATGAATTGCTGCTTGAATATGATGTGATTGTGTTCCAACACCCTTTGTTTATGTATTCATGTCCTTCATTGTTGAAAGAGTGGTTTGATCGCGTCTTAGGCAAGGGTTTTGCATTTGGTGAGCAAAGCGCACTTAAGGGCAAATACTGGCGCAGTGTGATTACTACTGGTGGTAAAGAAGAGGCGTTTGGTGCCGCAGGCTATAATAAATATCCATTACAAGAGATTTTGCAACCATTCGAGCTAACCGCGGCTTTGTGTCAGATGAATTGGATATCCCCTTTGGTTTTACACTGGGCACGCAATGTCACCGATATGACGCGTTACCAACACGCAGAAGCGTATCGAAATTGGTTGCGAGACCCGCTACAAGATATAGGAGCAGATGATGGCTCTGACTAATGATTTTCTACAAAGTAGCGTTATATTTTTAGCGGCTGCTGTGGTTGCGGTTCCTATTGCGCAGCGAGCTGGCTTGGGGTCAGTACTGGGTTACTTATTAGCTGGTGTAGCGATTGGCCCGTGGGGACTTGGCTTAATCAGTGACGTAGAGGCGATTCTGCACTTCTCCGAATTCGGGGTGGTACTGCTGCTCTTTCTGATTGGCTTAGAACTTAACCCCAAAAAACTGTGGCAGATGCGAGCCCCCATCCTCGGGTTAGGTGGCGCGCAAGTGCTGATTACCACTCTGATCATCACCGCTATCGCCTGTATGTTCGGTTTAACTTGGCAAACGAGTCTAGTAATAGGTATGGGCTTAGCACTGTCTTCGACCGCGATTGCCTTGCGTGTTATTGAAGAGCGAGAACTTGGTGGCAAAGAAGCAGGTCAGTCAGGCTTTGCAGTACTACTTTTCCAAGATATCGCTGTTATACCAATGCTAGCTATGCTGCCTCTGCTTGCGGGGAATACCGGCGGCAGCTGGGCTGACATGCTTTGGATGCTGGGTGGCGTGATTGGTTTACTGGTCGGTGGCCATTTCTTGTTGAGACCGCTATTCCGATACGTAGTAATGAGTGGCGTACGTGAATTGTTCACCGTCGCAGCGCTGTTATTGGTAATTGGTATTGCCGTAATCATGCAACAGATAGGCTTGTCGATGGCATTGGGTACTTTCCTAGCAGGCGTACTTCTGGCTGAAAGTGAATATCGACATGAGCTTGAAATCGCCATCGACCCATTCAAAGGGTTATTGCTTGGTTTGTTCTTTATTTCTGTGGGGATGGCGGTGAACTTAGGCTTACTCGCTGAAAGTCCATTCGCGATACTGATTGCCGTTTCTGCATTGGTCGTATTGAAAGGCTTAGTGCTGTATGCGCTGGCTCGAATCTTTGGTACTCAGCCCAAAGCCCGTAGCCGAATGGCGATGATTCTCAGCCAAGGTGGTGAGTTCGCTTTCGTTATTTTTACCGCGGCGAGTGCGCAGGGCATATTAAGTGGCGAACAAGTGTCGTTCTTATTGGTGGTTGTGAGCCTTTCAATGGTAACCACGCCATTGATGCTCAAGCTGCAAGACCGATTCTTTGCTCGTCAACTTAATCAAATCAGTGAGAACGCAATGTCTTCGGATGTTGTCGATCGCAGCCCTCGAGTGATCATTGCAGGCTTTGGTCGTTTTGGTCAGATCATTGGCCGCTTGATGTACGCCAACAAGATTCGCATCACCGTTCTTGAAAGTGATGCTAGCCAAATCCACATCCTGAGAAAGTTCGGCTACAAGGTATTTTACGGTGATTCAACGCATCTAGAGCTGTTACGCGCAGCCGGTGCTGATAAAGCAGAAGCGATTGTTCTGTGTACTGACTCTCCCGATGAAATAATGAAAACCGTTGATCTATGTAAGCAGCACTTCCCACGTTTAAAGATCTTAGCGCGTGCCCGAAGTCGTGTTGAAGCGTATCAATTACTTAACCACGGTGTGAGTAACTACTCTCGTGAAACCTTCCTTGGGGCACTGGATTTAGGCCGTCAAACATTGACTGAACTTGGCATGCATCCATATAAAGCGAAGCGAGCAGAAGCACACTTTAGAAAGTTGGATAATGGTATGCTGAAAGAGTTACTGCCTCAGCATAACGAAGATGCTGAGTTAGCCCAAAGAGCGAAAGAGGCTCGTAAAGAACTTGAAGAGATCTTTGGACATGAGATGGAAAACGATCACCAATCTCGAAACTATTGGCAGTAGCTCGAATTGAGAGCTAATAGCTTGAGTTTAGAGATAGAGCTTGAGCTTAGAAATAATAGTCTAGAGAACCAATCTAATAATAAACGTGGTCTCTGCTTTTTCTTAAATAGATCTAGAGTAGAAGAACTGCGGATCCAGAGTAGTAAAGGATATCAACGTGAAACAGAAAAAACGCTTTATCGCAGGGGCAAGCTGCCCAAGTTGTAGTACTCAAGACACACTCCGTTGGTGGATTGAAAATAATATAGAGCTGGTGGAATGTGTCGATTGTGACTTCACAGAACAGCGTAAACCGAAAACTGTAGAGAAATCTGAACACGCGAATCAAGAAATGATCGGTATTTTTAAGCCAGAATGATTGAGTTTCGTCAATTGATCCCCATAATATCCGGGTACAGAATTTTTCCTAAGCTCAACTGTTCGAGCTTAGTCCAAACCTCCTTGGAGCTCTCATGAAAATTGAAAAGAACGTAGTAGTTAGTGTTGCATATCAAGTGAAACTTGAAGATGGCGTAGTAGTTGACCAATCAACTGCAGAAGCTCCACTAGATTACCTTCACGGTCACAACAACCTAATTACAGGTCTTGAAAAAGAGCTTGAAGGCAAAGTAGCTGGCGACAAGTTCTCTGCAACTGTTACTCCAGAAGACGCTTACGGCGAGCACAACGACGCACTAGTTCAACGTGTTCCTGCTGACGTATTCCAAGGTGTGGAGCAAATCGAAGTTGGCATGCGTTTCCTTGCGGATACTGATCAAGGTCCAATCCCAGTTGAAGTGACTGAAGTAGATGGCGACGAAGTTGTTGTTGATGGTAACCACATGCTAGCTGGCCAAACTCTAACGTTTGACGTTGAAGTTGTAGCGGTCCGTGAAGCGACTGAAGAAGAAGTTCAACACGGTCACGTACACCAAGAAGGCGGCTGTGGCGGTCACGACCACGATCATGACCACGAAGGCGGTTGCTGTGGTGGCGAAGGCCATGACCACGCTGAAGAGAAGAAAGACGGCTGCTGCGGCGGCGGTAGCTGTGGTTCTCACTAATACCGAATTAACGGTTTAGTTTAAGAATCTTGAAAGCCTCCCTTGTGGAGGCTTTTTGCGTTTAGGAGTCTAGCTTTTTGGCCTCGCTTTTATCTACCCGGCAAGCATTCGCAAAAAGTTTGGTTTTCGCTATCAGACATAGAATCATGGATGTGGTATTGATAGCACAATATTATAAGACGACGTCAATGGAGAGTTTGTATGTCACAGCCTTTTTCAATTGCCATTCATGGTGGTGCAGGAACCATCTTGCGAGAGCAAATGAGCGATGAATTAAAAGCGGGTATTACCGAGGCTTTGGAAAAATCGGTTTTGGCTGGTTATCAAATATTGCAAGCGGGTGGTGATGCTCTGGATGCGGTGGTTGCGTCAGTCAAGGTGATGGAAGACAGCTCGCATTTTAATGCAGGTAAAGGCTCGGTTTTAACTCACGATGAATTTGTTGAGATGGATGCCTCTGTGATGCATGGCAGCGAAATGGATGCGGGTGCCATTGCGGGAGTTCGCCATATCAAAAACCCGATTGAGCTTGCGCGTGATGTGATGCTGAAAAGCGACCATGTGTTGCTGATTGGTGAAGGTGCCGAGAAGTTTGCGTTTGAGCATGACTACACCTTTACTGAGCAAGATTACTTCTTTACTGAGCGCCGTTATGACCAACTTCAGTCGATGAAAGAGAAAGGCATCTTTGCTCTGTCTGAAGCGAAATACGACGAACAACAAGCTCAGAAATATCCAGATGATAAAAAGTACGGCACGGTGGGAGCTGTTGCATTAGACCAAGCGGGCAATTTAGCGGCGGCCACTAGTACCGGTGGCGTGACCAATAAGAAATACGGTCGTGTGGGTGACTCTCCGATCATTGGTGCAGGAACCATCGCTGAAAATGGCAACGTTGCCGTTTCAACAACCGGAATGGGCGAGTTCTTCCTACGTAAGATGGTCGCCAGTGATGTGGCAGCACGAATGCGTTATCTAAAAGAAGATGTGCATACGGCTTGTGAAACCATCATTCAAGGTGAATTAAAAACCATGGGCGGTGAAGGCGGTTTGATTGCGGTTGATGGGCAAGGTGATATTCATTTTGGTATGAACAGCTCTGGGATGTATCGTGCAAGTGTTGATACCGAAGGCAGAGTGGAAGTTAAAATCTATGCTGATGATTAAGTGTGTATCGGCTTAATTTAACGTTAGCTTATACTTCACACATACTTAATACACAAAAGGGCGACAGATGATATCTGTCGCCCTTTTATTTTAAGATTTCTAACGATATGCGTAGTTAGAACCAGCTCGTTATTTTGAACTGCACTTAATAATGTGGAGGTGGCGTCTCTTCTGATGCGTCAGCTAGATTAGAGCCATCCATATTCTTCACTTTGCCGACCACGAACTTCATCTGGTCTTGCATTCTCGTGATCAACATCTGTTGTTGGCTAAGTGCTTCATTGAGTTCTTCAATGGTCTGTTCTTGGAAAGCTAATTGACACTCTAGGTCATTTACGCGGCTTTCTAGTTGTTCAACTCGCTTTTCTGTCATCGTTCTTAATCCACATTCCAAGCTTGGGCAATGCCCGCAGAGGTGCCCGATATCACACGGTTCTTATCATCAAAGGCTGCATCATACACTACCGCACGAGGAGGGCGAGCATCTTTTAGTGGCTCAGCATCGTGGCGAGAAATTCGTTTGCCATTCTGAGTATTCCACACACTCACTTGGCTGGATGGCGTGCCCGTAACCAACATGCTGCCGTCATCAGAAAAACGCGCACTCGAGAAAATCAACTGTCGAGACCAGCTTTGCAATTGCGCTTGAGGTTCGCCCGTTTCAAGATCCCAAACCATCGCTTGATTGCCGCCGTCAGAAGTAAAAGCCAGCTCGCCATCGCGTTGTAGAGCGACTCGTACTACTCTTTGTTCATGCTCAAAGGTGCGCAATACCAAGCCCGACTCGGTATCCCAAAGATAGGCTTTGTAGTCGTTCCCCCCCGATAAGGCGTAGCGTCCATTGGATGAAAGGGACACGGAATTCACTTTTTCTCGGTGAGCGAGGAACTCCAGACGGCGTCCGGTGACTAAGTCCACATAGATGGCTTTGCCATTAGAAAGGCCAAGCAGTACTTTTTCACCATTGCTAGAGATATCGACATCGCGAATTAAGCCATCGGAGATAGACCATAGCCCTTCAGCTTGTGTCCAAGATAAGTCCCAAACGGCGAAGTTCATCTGGCTAGCGGTAATGGCAAAACGGCCATTGTCCGAGATACGGATACGCGATACTTGGTTTTCTAACTGGTCTTGTGGACCAAGTTGAGCCAACTCTTGATCTTCGGCGAGGTCCCAAAGGAGCAGTTGCTTTTGCTGAGAGTAGAGAAGGGCGAAGCGTCCATCTCTGCTGAGTGCAAAGCTGGTGGCACCATTGGGCTCAATTTCCCAACGCTGCTCATCATCTTGGAAGAAAAAGCAACCATTTAACAAGGTGATGACAATTGTACATAGCAATGAGTGGAAAAATATTCGCATCACATCTAATAATCCGGTTTGTGTCGAAAGACATATGACTAGTATATTGTTATAACTAACGTATTCACACCAATCTAATCATTAGATTTGTGCACAATAACCAATGGCTTGGCCATTAATTGGAGAATTCAATGAAATCAGTTTTAAAAGTATCACTGCTTGCCGCAACGGTTATGCTAGCAGTTGGTTGTCAGAAAGAAGAACCAAAGGCAGAAGCTCCACAGGTAGAAGAAGTTAAAGTTGAAGCAGTAAACTTTAAAACAGAAGATGACAAAGCGGCTTACGCAATCGGTGTATCTTTCGCTAACTACCTAAGCACAAGCATTGATAAGCCAAGCGAGTTAGGTATCAACCTAGACAAAGATATGGTTCTTCAAGGTATCGAAGACGTATTCGCAGAGAAAACAGCACTTAACGAAGAAGAAACTCGCGCAGCTCTTGAAGCTCTAGATAAGCGTGTTGCTGAAACGATGCAAGCACAAGCGGCAGAAAAGTCTGCAGAAGTGAAGAAAGCCGGTGATGACTTCCGTGCTGGGTTCGCTAAAACTGAAGGCGTTAAGCAAACTGAATCTGGTCTACTTTACCAAGTAATGACTGCTGGTGAAGGCGCTTCTCCAAAAGACACTGATACCGTTCAAGTACACTACAAAGGTACGCTAACAGACGGTACTCAGTTCGACAGCTCTTACGATCGTGGCGAACCAGCAACATTCCCACTAAACCGCGTAATCCCAGGCTGGACTGAAGGCGTACAACTGATGCAAGTTGGTTCTAAGTACAAGTTCGTTATCCCGCCAGAGCTAGCATACGGTGAGCAAGACACACCGACTATCCCTGCTAACTCAACGCTAGTATTCGAAGTTGAACTACTAAACATCGATAACGCTGAAGCAGCTCCTGCACAGTAATATCGGTTAAAAGCCTCGTACTAAAATACGTTGATTGAATAAAAAGCCTAACTTTGAGTTAGGCTTTTTTTATGATTTGAAGGTGAGTATTTGATTTTTAAACTTGTTCTAAATCACTAGTTGCAATGTTAGCTAGGTGTGCAATTAAAATTTTCTGATAAACTTACATAAATTTGTTGATTTTTCACACGAAGGTAAGGAATAAGTGACTACTACAGAAACAGTCAATGCAGATGTGTTACTTGAAATGGAATCAGTCCACGTTATGCCATTCAGTGAACACGATAAAATCATTCTAAGATCTTATGAGGCCGTTGTTGACGGTATTGCGAGCCTTATTGGTCCGTTTTGTGAAATCGTTTTGCACTCTTTAGAAGACCTCAATACTTCTGCGATTAAAATTGCCAACGGCGAAAATACAGGTCGTCAGGTTGGCTCGCCGATCACCGATCTTGCATTGAAGATGCTAAAAGATATTGAAGGTTCTAAGCGTAACTTCTCACGTTCATACTTCACTCGCGCTAAAGGCGGAGTGTTGATGAAGTCGATCACGGTTGCTATCCGCAACGGTGAAGACCGAGTGATTGGTCTACTGTGTATTAACGTCAACCTAGACGCGCCATTCTCACAAGTACTGCAATCGTTCATGCCTACGCAAGACGCAGACGAAGCCGCATCATCGGTTAACTTTGCTAGTGACGTTGAAGAACTTGTTGACCAAACGGTTGAACGCACCATTGAAGAAATTAACGCTGACAAATCGGTATCGAACAATACTAAGAATCGTCAGATCGTGATGGAGCTGTACGACAAAGGTATTTTCGATATTAAAGACGCGATTAACCGCGTTGCTGAGCGACTGAACATCTCTAAGCACACCGTGTACCTATACATCCGCCAACGTAAAACAGAGGATGAAGAGGGTTGCTAAGCTATACACTCCTAGTTAATGGGCCGGTCTATGGCTCACAATCAGCAAGACGTGCCTACCAGTTTGCCGTGGCTCTGATTCAACAGGGTCACAAACTTCACAGCGTATTCTTCTATCAAGATGGCGTCAGTAACGGCTCGGACCTTACTGTACCGGCTAACGATGAATTTGATTTAGCTTCTGCTTGGCAAAAGCTGGCTGATGAACACGATGTTAGCCTTGAAACCTGTGTGGCAGCTGCGCTAAGACGTGGAGTGATTAGCTCTGAAGAAGCAAAGCAACATCAACTAAGTGCCTCTAACCTAGCCACGGGATTTACTCAGGCCGGATTAGGGAGCTTATCGGAAGCGCTACTAACGCAAGATAGGGTTGTGCAGTTTTGAGAAAGTTAGCCTTTATATTTAACAGTTTCCCTCATACGACCGCTGCGGGTAGAGAAGGGTTAGACGCATTACTTGCTGCGTCCGCTTACAGTGACGATATCGCCGTGTTCTTTGTTGGCGATGGCGTGACACAGCTTCTCAAGGCGCAGCAGCCCGACGAAACACTATCGCGTGACTATATCTCTGCATTCAAACTTATGGACCTGTACGACATCGAACAGGTGTATGTGTGTCAGCGTAGTCTGAGTCAGTTTGGTCTTTCAGCAGACAACCTGCTAATCGATGTGACCACCGTTGAAGCCGACGAGTTAACGCAGAAGTTAGCTCAGTGCCAACAGATCCTGACTTTCTAGGGGACGCTATGCTTCATATCGTAAAATCAGTCGACAAACTTAAACTTGCATTGACCTATTCTCAGCCACAGGACCAGTTCCTTTTGGTGGAAGATGCAGTGTATGTTTGCCTTCCTAATCATGAGTTATTCACTCAAATCTGCGCAGTAGAGCAGGTGTCGGTGTTAAAACCAGATCTCGATAGCCGAGGTTTACAACGACTTGTCTCAAGTACCATTGATCAAGTTGACTTCGATGGCTTCGTTAAACTGACGGTTTTGAACGACAAATCAGTGACTTGGTAAGCGTCTTTTATCAGTTTGGTTAAAATTAGACCATCCTGAGCTCTAGACGGCTAAAAAAGATCTGTATATTTCTTGACACACCTCCCACTGCTGAATAGAATTTTGCGTCCCTAATTACGACTTGTGATTAGGGATAGATTTTTCACAAAGCTTACTTTCAAGTAAATTTCAGGAGCTAGTTAATGGCAACTATTAACCAGTTGGTTCGCAAGCCTCGTGTAAAGCAAGTTGTTAAAAGCAACGTGCCTGCACTAGAAGCGTGCCCACAAAAACGTGGTGTATGTACTCGTGTTTACACTACTACACCTAAAAAACCTAACTCGGCACTACGTAAAGTATGTCGTGTACGTCTAACCAACGGTTTCGAAGTAACTTCGTACATCGGTGGTGAAGGTCACAACCTTCAAGAGCACAGTGTTGTACTAATCCGTGGCGGTCGTGTAAAAGACCTTCCGGGTGTTCGTTACCACACTGTTCGCGGCGCGCTAGACTGTGCTGGCGTTAACGACCGTAAACAAGGTCGTTCTAAGTACGGTGTGAAACGTCCTAAGTCTTAATGCATTTTCTTTTTTTAAAAGAAAGCGTTAAGTAAGGCCAAACACTATTTTATTTATTATTCTGAAAAGTTTTGGAAAAAACCTGAAGAAGACAACGGAGAATATCCATGCCACGTCGTCGCGTAATAGGTCAGCGTAAGATCCTTCCAGATCCTAAGTTCAAATCTGAATTGCTGGCAAAATTCGTTAACATCCTTATGGTTGACGGAAAGAAATCTACTGCAGAAAAAATCGTTTACACTGCACTAGATTCAATGGCTGAGAAGTCTGGTAAAGACCACTTAGCTGTATTTGAAGAAGCTCTTGAAAATGTTCGCCCAGCGGTAGAAGTTAAATCTCGCCGTGTAGGTGGTTCAACTTACCAAGTACCTGTAGAAGTTCGTCCGGTTCGCCGTAACGCTCTTGCTATGCGTTGGGTAGTTGAAGCTGCGCGTAAGCGTGGTGAAAAATCTATGGCTCAACGCCTAGCTGCTGAAATGCTAGACGCGTCTGAGAACAAAGGTACTGCGGTTAAGAAACGTGAAGACGTTCACCGCATGGCTGACGCAAACAAAGCGTTCGCACATTACCGTTGGTAATACCTTTTTAGTGCTGCAAGGTTCCTTGCAGCACTTCTTTAGTTCCTATGCTTATGCTAGGAACTATTGCTATTTCTAGGGCAAGCAATTTTTAGCGAAGCATCGCTTTAACGCATAATCTAGGCATAGCAATAGTCCCTAAGTCTCTAATAAGAGGATTCAACCGTGGCTCGTAAAACTCCTATAGAGCAATACCGTAATATCGGTATCGTTGCTCACGTAGATGCAGGTAAAACAACCACAAGTGAACGTATTCTGTTCTATACCGGTCTTTCTCACAAAATCGGCGAAGTTCACGATGGTGCAGCCACCATGGACTGGATGGAGCAAGAGCAAGAGCGCGGTATTACGATCACTTCAGCAGCAACCACTACGTTTTGGCGTGGTATGGAAGCTCAGTTCTCGGACCACCGTATCAACATCATCGACACTCCTGGACACGTTGACTTCACAATCGAAGTTGAACGTTCTCTGCGTGTACTTGATGGTGCAGTTGTTGTGTTCTGTGGCTCATCTGGTGTTGAACCTCAGTCAGAGACAGTGTGGCGTCAAGCTGATAAGTACCAAGTTCCACGTATGGTTTTCGTTAATAAAATGGACCGTACCGGCGCAGACTTCTTGCGCGTAGTTGAACAGATCAAGGACCGTCTAGGCGCAACTCCTGTTCCAATTCAACTGAACATTGGTGCTGAAGAAAATTTCCAAGGCGTTGTCGATCTTATCAAGATGAAGGCAATTAACTGGAACGAAGCTGACCAAGGCATGACTTTCACGTACGAAGATATTCCTGCAGACATGCAAGAAATGGCTGAAGAATATCGTACAGAACTTGTTGAAGCTGCTGCAGAAGCAAATGAAGAGCTGATGGATAAGTACCTTGAAGAAGGTGAACTAACAGAAGCTGAAATCAAACAAGGTCTTCGTACTCGTACCCTTAATAATGAAATCGTACTCGCTACTTGTGGTAGTGCATTCAAAAACAAAGGTGTACAAGCTGTTCTAGATGCAGTTGTTGATTTCCTTCCTTCTCCAGTCGATGTCCCTGCAATTAAAGGTATCGATGAAGATGAGAATGAAGCAGAGCGTCACGCAGACGACAAAGAACCGTTCTCAGCGCTAGCATTTAAGATTGCAACAGACCCATTCGTTGGTACTTTAACTTTCATCCGTGTTTACTCTGGTGTTGTTGAAAGCGGTAAAACAGCTTACAACTCTGTGAAGAAACAACGTGAACGCTTAGGTCGCATTGTTCAAATGCACTCAAACAAGCGTGAAGAAGTAAAAGAAGTACGAGCAGGTGACATCGCAGCCATTATTGGTCTGAAAGATGTGACTACTGGTGAAACCCTTTGTGACCAGAACCATAAGATTGTTCTTGAGCGCATGGAGTTCCCAGACCCAGTTATTCAGATCGTTGTAGAGCCAAGCTCTCAAGCTGATCAAGATAAAATGACTATCGCTCTAGGTAAACTAGCAGCGGAAGACCCATCGTTCCGCGTTGATATGGATGCGGAAACTGGCCAGACTCTGATTTCTGGCATGGGTGAACTACACTTAGATATCATCGTTGACCGTATGAAGCGTGAATTTAGCGTCAACTGCAACGTTGGTAACCCGCAAGTGGCTTACCGTGAGACTATTCGTGGTACTGCGAAAGCGGAAGGTAAATTTATCCGTGAACATGGTGGTAAAGGTCAGTACGGTCACGTATGGCTGAAACTGGAACCATCAGAAGCTGGTGAAGGCTTTGTCTTTGTGGATGAAATTGCCAATGGTATCGTACCGAAAGAGTTTATCGCTTCAGTTGCTAAAGGCGTTGAAGAGCAGATGAACAATGGTGTGCTTGCTGGCTATCCAGTTTTGGATATCAAAGCTACACTATATGATGGTTCTTACCATGAAACAGATTCAAGTGAGATGGCGTTTACAATCGCTGCCTCTATGGCTTTCAGAACGGGTGCACTTGAAGCGCAACCAGTTTTGCTTGAGCCTATGATGAAAGTTGAAGTAACTACTCCAGAAGACTGGATGGGTGACGTTGTTGGCGATATTAACCGTCGTCGCGGCATCATCGAAGGTATGGACGAGGGGACAGCTGGCCTGAAGATAATTCGTGCACAAGTTCCGTTGTCTGTCATGTTCGGTTACGCAACTGATTTACGTTCTGCGACACAAGGTCGTGCTTCTTACTCTATGGAGTTTAGTGAGTACGCTGAAGTGCCTAACAATGTTGCAAAAGCAATCATTGCAGAGCGTGGTTAAACAAAGGAAGGCATTTTTTTTCATTTTTTGAAAGAACAATGCGTCCAAATATTGCGCTAACGAGAGTTGGCGCATAAAATAGCAATTTCTGGCGCGTCTCGCTCAATAATGAACGTGGCGAATCATAACTAGGAAGGAACACGATTGTGTCTAAAGAAAAATTTGAACGTACGAAACCGCACGTAAACGTTGGTACTATCGGCCACGTTGACCACGGTAAAACAACTCTAACTGCTGCTATCTGT
>NZ_JAUJED010000081.1:0-217 GCF_030442075.1 Vibrio sp. TMPB1044
TTTACGCCCAGTAATTCCGATTAACGCTCGCACCCTCCGTATTACCGCGGCTGCTGGCACGGAGTTAGCCGGTGCTTCTTCTGTTGCTAACGTCAAGATGCGCAGCTATTAACTACACACCCTTCCTCACAACTGAAAGTACTTTACAACCCGAAGGCCTTCTTCATACACGCGGCATGGCTGCATCAGGCTTTCGCCCATTGTGCAATATTCCCCA
>NZ_JAUJED010000082.1:0-204 GCF_030442075.1 Vibrio sp. TMPB1044
CGACCTCCCGCTTATCAGGCGAGCGCTCTAACCAGCTGAGCTACAGACCCAATATCGTCTCTTAACTTTTCTAAACCTAATCAATCTGTGTGGACACTCATCGTGTATATCTTCGTATAAGGAGGTGATCCAGCCCCAGGTTCCCCTAGGGCTACCTTGTTACGACTTCACCCCAGTCATGAACCACAAAGTGGTGAGCGTCCT
>NZ_JAUJED010000083.1:0-235 GCF_030442075.1 Vibrio sp. TMPB1044
CTGACTTCAAAACTAATATTCATGTAAACATGAACATGTAATTCTAAAGCTATTACCATTCCAACAGAATGGTAATGAATTGACTGTGCCAAATAACCGAAGTTATTTGTATTGGTCACTCAGTTCATTGAAATCAATTTTGATTCCGAAGAATCTGTTTTATCTAACGATAAAACGTTTTGATATTCATCAACGAGTGCCCACACAGATTGATAGGTTTAAATTGTTAAAGAGC
>NZ_JAUJED010000084.1:0-399 GCF_030442075.1 Vibrio sp. TMPB1044
AAGAAGGGTTAATTCTTGATAACTGTTTGCCGGACTCAATGTGATTCAAACAAGTTTGAATCGAATACAAGACACTTGAATGTGTTTGTTGTGTTTATACCGTTCTTATTAAATAAGAGCAGATAAACATTGAGAACTTTTAAATTTGATTAACTTAATCACAGCCTTGAGCTGTTTGGTTTCACTTTTTAAAGTGAAAACTAATTAAGTAATCAGTCAGCTTTCCAAATTGTTAAAGAGCAAGAGTTTTTCAAGTTTTAAACTTTCAAAACCATTTTTAAAAACTCTCTTCAGACTTTTATCATCAAAGAATGTTTAAAGATGGTGGGCGATACCGGGCTCGAACCAGTGACCCCCTGCTTGTAAGGCAGGTGCTCTCCCAACTGAGCTAATCGCCCA
>NZ_JAUJED010000084.1:411-782 GCF_030442075.1 Vibrio sp. TMPB1044
AGAGTTTTTCAAGTTTTAAACTTTCAAAACCATTTTTAAATACTCTCTTACGAGAATGCTTAAAGATGGTGGGCGATACCGGGCTCGAACCAGTGACCCCCTGCTTGTAAGGCAGGTGCTCTCCCAACTGAGCTAATCGCCCATGATAGTTTTAATTCCTTCATGGAGAAAGAATGGTGGAGCTATGCGGGATCGAACCGCAGACCTCCTGCGTGCAAGGCAGGCGCTCTCCCAGCTGAGCTATAGCCCCATATTTTTATTTCCTTGGGAGGAAATGGTGGGTCGTGCAGGATTCGAACCTGCGACCAATTGATTAAAAGTCAACTGCTCTACCAACTGAGCTAACGACCCAATGGTATCCCGTAGGGGAG
>NZ_JAUJED010000084.1:1078-1585 GCF_030442075.1 Vibrio sp. TMPB1044
TTTTTACTTCTTGAAGGAAGTGGTATCCCGTAGGGGAGTCGAACCCCTGTTACCGCCGTGAAAGGGCGGTGTCCTAGGCCTCTAGACGAACGGGACACTGCTAATTCATCTCTACTTTAAAAAATAGAAACAAACTTCGAAGAACTTGGGAGTTCTTCATCTCTTTGCTTTTCTAAACCTAATCAATCTGTGTGGACACTCATCGTGACTATCTTCGTATAAGGAGGTGATCCAGCCCCAGGTTCCCCTAGGGCTACCTTGTTACGACTTCACCCCAGTCATGAACCACAAAGTGGTGAGCGTCCTCCCCGAAAGGTTAAACTACCCACTTCTTTTGCAGCCCACTCCCATGGTGTGACGGGCGGTGTGTACAAGGCCCGGGAACGTATTCACCGTGACATTCTGATTCACGATTACTAGCGATTCCGACTTCATGGAGTCGAGTTGCAGACTCCAATCCGGACTACGACGCACTTTTTGGGATTCGCTCACTATCGCTAGCTTGCT
>NZ_JAUJED010000085.1:0-371 GCF_030442075.1 Vibrio sp. TMPB1044
CGGTCGGAGAGACTTGAACTCTCACACCTCTCGGCGCCAGAACCTAAATCTGGTGCGTCTACCAATTCCGCCACGACCGCAGCAAATCTTTATAGTTAAATCGACATTGGTGATTCGAAATAACGTTGTGCTCTTAGTTAATTACTGAAGTAATCAAACAAAGAGTTTAAATAGTGGCTGGGCTACCTGGATTCGAACCAGGGAATGCTGGCATCAAAAGCCAGTGCCTTACCGCTTGGCGATAGCCCAACAATGATATCACTTAAGATATCTAAATAATGGTGCGGTCGGAGAGACTTGAACTCTCACACCTCTCGGCGCCAGAACCTAAATCTGGTGCGTCTACCAATTCCGCCACGACCGCAGCAAAT
>NZ_JAUJED010000086.1:0-2136 GCF_030442075.1 Vibrio sp. TMPB1044
AATTCCCCTTTAGTTCAGTTGGTAGAACGGCGGACTGTTAATCCGTATGTCGCAAGTTCAAGTCTTGCAAGGGGAGCCAATTAAAAAAAGCCGCATCATTGATGCGGCTTTTTTGCATCTAAAGATCCTAACTTGTCAATACAACTACCTTCACATTTCAAATATCATATTCAATTCAGAAACCAACCGTTTTTATATCCATCCAAAGCTATAAACCTTCGGTACTTAACTCTCTTCAAAATCGCCCAACAATAAACGACACATTCACATAAGAGTCACTCATAGTACGTTACTACTCATTTTGTTATGGAGAAGATCAGTTGAAAAGAATCAATGCTAAGCCTGGAAATAAAAAAGCTAAATAACGAATCAAATAGGCGCTAGAAAAGCTCTGTAAGGCGCTTCAATCCAAATGATAAACAAGTCACTCTTTATCAAAACTATCCACTACAATAGCCCCCATAGAGGCTGGCATTGAAATAACAATCACTCTTTTGAACGATACAACTGGATCACTCAACAGAGGTAATTTGTCCAAGCAAGTCAGTACCAAAGCAACGACCAATGCCGTCATAACATAAGCAATCACTATTCTAAAAATAAACACCGGCAACCGTGTAACAACATCTTTTTGAAAGACATTCTCATACGTATAGAAGCCTAAGAACACCGAAGACAGTAAAAATAACAGCAATAGATTAGCGGTAGGTAAAGTCTCCCCTAACTTCCAAGCCTCTTCAGAAAAAGAAATTGGCACGGCCAAAGCAAAAGATCCCACAAAGATCTGGCTCGCATCTTCAAAGTTAAAACTCAATTTCATAGTTCGACCCATTAGGTTTAAGGCTTTATCTATTTCTTAAAATAATCACAATACTATCCGCCGATGACTTGGGGGATTTTCTATTCTTACTAAGCAAACAGTAATGACCCTTCTAATTTCATATTAGTCGCAATAACTAAAACATGGCTTGAACTAACCAGCAAGAAATCAATATGCTCAGAGCAAAGCGGTCAAACAACTAATTCATATCCAGTCAAATCGAAGAGAGGCCTGTAAACATCCTAAGATACCAACGCCTAAAACCAGAAAATCTCAAGCTGTTGGGTGATAAACATCACTACACGAATACGAGGGATACTCTATTTCTTACATATCTGTCCAACAGCACTTTGGCACACAACCTAGCGCCTCTCACCTTCAAACTGAATCTAGACCACCTCCCCCCTTTGAAATGCTTCGAACAAGACGCTTAATATCATATAGAGTGGTTTTAGCTCAATGCATAACCAATAGGATGAAGTCGACTAATTAAGGGCTATAGCGTTCTTAGCAGAAACATCCATGATAGATTCCTAATTACACATCAGAAATCCCCTCTAGACTCACAGATAAACAGAAGTCAGGTTTCGTAGCGAAGGGCTGTTAACTAATACTTGAAGTACACAAACATCTACAAACTCAAGGCACGTAGGATGAGTTGTAAGGCTTGTATAGTTTCAGATATTGAAATGGATACACTGAACATTAACCTAACTTACAACGTCGCATAGCTCGAGTATTTGAGTACTAAGCTTAAAGCTATATGCGTTTGAAACGCATGCTCGTTTCAAATCACAACTGGTGTTAAAAAAGACAAATGAAAAGACTCTAATCGTAGAGTTAGACTTTCTAATAAATTACAGAGTAATGGGAACACGTTGACTAGGAGTCATGAGTTACGCGCAAATCTTGTGTAAAAGTCATTCAATGGAAGGGCGAAACACTATAATTTAGATGCAAAAAAGCCCCGCTATTTCTAGCGAGGCTTCTTATAAATGGCAGAGGGCCTGGGGTCGCAGGCGAGTGGGGCTCGTTGGTCAAAGACAAAATTATCGACATCCAGAAACGACGAAAGCCTAGTCATAAGACTAGGCTTTCTAATAAGTGGCGGAGTGGACGGGACTCGAACCCGCGACCCCCGGCGTGACAGGCCGGTATTCTAACCAACTGAACTACCACTCCGCAGTGTCTATTCAGCTTAAAGCAATTTGAGCCTGACGATGTCCTACTCTCACATGGGGAAGCCCCACACTACCATCGGCGCTATTGTGTTTCACTTCTGAGTTCGGCATGGAATCAGGTGGGTCCACAATGCT
>NZ_JAUJED010000011.1:0-130432 GCF_030442075.1 Vibrio sp. TMPB1044
ACACCCTGGAGGGGTTCCCGAGTGGCCAAAGGGAGCAGACTGTAAATCTGCCGGCACTGCCTTCGATGGTTCGAATCCGTCTCCCTCCACCATATTCTCCTTAATTGGAAAATCGAAAAGCCAACTCATTGAGTTGGCTTTTTTCGTTTCTGTGTATAATATTTCACTGTACCCGTTACCTTTCTCGCTCAACGCTCTGATAATCTATCATCCAAATTAAGAAACTTATCTCAACAACTGAATTAAAACCAAATATGCAGCTACAAACCCTAGGAAAAGGTCGCTTCGAAACTGAGTGGACCGAAGACAAGCAACTAATCGAACAAACCATTCGTGATTGTATTTGTACGAGCAGAATATTTCAGGAAAATGAGAAGTTATTAACTCAAGGAGAGCATGTAGAGAACCTATACCTTGTCGATTCAGGAAGGGTTTCTATGGGGATGACGGCTCGAAACGGTAAAACATTTTTGCTAGGTACCCTCGAGTGTGAGCAACAAGTTTTCGGAGAGATGGAGTTCTTTACCGGATACCGCTGCCAGATGGATATTATGCCAATCGAGCCTGTCAGCGTATCTATCATTGATGCACAAAAACTAAAGAAATATTTGTTAGAGCAACCTAAGCTCTCTCTTTATTTCGCCAGTGCTATCGCTATTGACTATCAAGACACCGTCGAGATCCTAACAAGGCGTCTTCTGTATCCGATCACTTACAATGTTGCCTACGACATTTATCATCAATATTTGAATGACTTACCCGTCGATGGCTTTCAAAAAAACTACCTTGAAGCAGAACGTTTTGCTACAACTGATAGAGTCTACCGCCGCGCAGTGAAAGAGCTTGAGAGCAAAGGTTTTATAGCGAAAGAAAAGAAAGGCTTAAGGATTCTTGATCTAGAAGGGCTTAGAAAGTTTGCGGAACAATAAAGGCCTGCGCAAATGCAGACCTTTTCGGGGTCACTTAAACCGATAACTATTTATGCAGTTTGAGTTTGATTGGCTTGCTTTGTACTTTGTAGATGCAATAAGCATCACCAACACAACAGCATAGATAGCAGGGATGGCATACATAACCGTTTGTAAGCCAACAATACTTTCCATCATAGAGCTAATCGCAGGGCTAAACATTGCACCAGCACTGCCACTAACCAATATATAAGAAACATTCTTACTTGATGCATTGCGAACAAATGACACACCATAAGCAATGAAAGCATTATAAAGTGCGGCGCAAGCAAACCCGTAACCATAAGTCAGGTAAGAGAGCCATTCTAGTTTGTTTGTCGTTACAATGACGCTCGTTATCACCATTGCCAGCGTAATAATCGTCAATAAGAAATACTGAATCTTCATGCGCGACACAATGACAGTCGAAACTAAAGCACCAACCAACGCTGCTGACCAATACTGAGTAATAATGTTACCCGCTTGTTCAAATGGAATATCAAACTTCTCTTTCACAAACATTGGAGCCCAAGTTAAGAAAGTATAAAGGGCAAGCATTCCTAAGAATAATCCGATACCACCACTGATAATGCCAAAGTTCCATTCAGACTTTGATTCAGTTTGTGTTGCGCCTTCACCACCACACTGGCTGAAGTTAGTCAGCAAAGCGATAAACATTGTTGCCAAAGCAACTACGCCAACACTCAAGTAACTGATGCTCCAATTCATAGCATTAGTAAGTGCGTAAGTGGTAATCAGAGGGAACACAACACCTGCAATGTTAAATGTCGCGTCTTGTACTACTAACATTGTGCTCTGAATTTTGTCTTTCCATAGTGAAACGACAATAGTACCAGCGATACACAGACCAACACCGCCACAAAAACCAATGATAGTCATGCATAGCATCACGATAGATAACGAAGGTGCTATGTAAAGGCCTAATGAGGACAGCGCGATAATGCCGTAGCACAGTACCGTCATGCGTTTAATACCGACTTTTTCAATTAAGAAGAAAGCCGCAATAGTTCCGGCAAGTGCTCCGCCATTTAATAAAGAAAATATTGATGCTACTTCATTTACATTCGCGTTAAATGCATTGGCTATTGGCTCGACCAACATACCAAATTGTGTCGCAAAGCCCGCCATAACAAAATTAGCGAGGAAACTGATAGCAGTGAGTGTCATTTTATTTTTCATTGTTCACTCCAAGGGCTCGTAGGTTAGATGTTTTAATTTGGGAGAGCTTAACGTTAAGCCCTCCACACAGGCTTAAGCTTTGATTGCCGTTTCTAAAGCAATTTCAATCATGTTGTTGAATGAAAGCTGACGCTCTTCTGCTGTCGTCTCCTCACCCGTGATACAATGATCAGACACCGTCAGGATCGCTAATGACTCAATACCAAATTGTTGTGCTAGCCCGTATAAGCCTGCAACTTCCATATCGATACCAAGCACTCCAAAACGCTCCAAGGCAGGGATAAGGTCTTCATCAGGATCGTAATAAAGGTCGCCAGTGAACACGTTGCCAACTTTTACGTCTATATTCTTCTCTTTTGCTGAAAGGTAAGCATTATGTAAAAGCTCAAACGTTGCCGATGTCGCCATGTGATAGCCACTGCTGCGCTTGGCATTAGTTGGAGAGTCTGTACCGGCGGCTTGTGCCAAAATCACATCACGCATCATCACATTTTTCTGCGTTGCCCCAACACTACCGATACGAATAATGCGCTTCACACCAAAGTCATTAATCAGTTCATGGCCGTAGAGAACCATTGATGGTACACCCATGCCATGCCCCATAACTGAGATACGCTGCCCTTTGTAATAGCCAGTGTATCCAAACATGTTGCGAATATCGGTCACGAGCTTTGCGTCTTCTAAGTAGGTTTCAGCAATGTATTTCGCTCGTAGTGGATCACCCGGCATAATTACCGTAGATGCGAAATCCTCAGCAGTGCCAGCAATATGTGCAGTCATAATGTTTCCTTATTTGTTTTGTTGGAGCAATCATAAGGAGCAATGGCACAAAGCATTGAGGACAAATGTCCGCTTTCAAAGTACTGCCTCTCAAATTTGAATCATCTCTAGCAAAACCATGGAACTCATTGTTCTAAGGGCCCGGACATTACTTACTGGCTATCCTAAAAACACAAAAAGCCCCTGCAGATTTCTCTGTAGGGGCTTTCAATTATTAGGTGTTATTCCGATTAACTACATCATATTGATGTTTAACTAAATCGTGGAATTAACCTTGAATACCAACAATTAACCATGGTGCATTTTGGGTCGTTAGATCACGCTCTAAATGCCAGATATCAGTAATGTCTTCTTCTATACCTTCAGCTGAATCACGGTAGCGACCACTAAACTGAAGGCTTAGCTGTGCTTTGCTACCGTCGTGGTCTGCACGAACGATTTCAGCATCAACGTACATTACGTCTGTGTGCTGATCACCATCTAGCTTGTTACGCTCAGCTTTCAGATCTTCAAATAGGCTTGGAGATACGTATTCTTCAATCGTGTTTAGCTCGTTGTGGTTCCATGCACCTTGCAGTGTACGGTAGTGCTCACGAGAGCCATTGATGAATGCCGCTTGATCAAAGCCCGGTGGGTAGTTATGTGGAACATCGCTTTGCGCACCAAAACCGAAACCACCAGCACCATTTTGTGAATGAGGTTGTGATTGAGGCTGTGCTTGCTCGAAGTTATGAACATTTGGCTGTTGCTTAGACTGTTCAAACTTATTCTGACCCATGCCGCCGAATGCCGGCTGTTGGCCACGTGTATTCTGCTGATTCATAGAGCCCTGCTTCGCGCCTAACATTCCACGTAGGAACTTAAACGCTAGGAACGCAATCAGACCCATGATCAGAATATCCATAAACTGGATACCTTCAAATGCGCCACCAAAGAATGCAGCTAAAAGACCACCAGCAAGTAAACCACCTAGCAAACCGCCCATAAGGCCTTTTTTGCTTGAGTTAGCTGCTGTGTTCTTACCCGTTTGATCTTGTCGGATCGAATTCGTGTTTTGTTGTTTTGGTGCTGGAGCCGTTTTAAAGCTTTTGCCAAATGACTTACCACCACCAAACTTTTTCGCTTCCGCGATTGGCGTCACCGCGACTGTTACCAACAGGATCGCGACTAGTGAGAAAAATCGTTTCATTATTATCCTTTATAGGGTTCTTTATCTTTCGACACCTTAATCATACTCGTTAACAAAGAACAATGAAATATTCACGGCGTTTACACATGTATCATAATATTGCGGCTATTAATTGATTACTAAACTAGCGAAGGGATTGACGGCACTCAGGGGCAGCATTAAAATATTGAACGATGTTCATTTAATAGAAACTACTCATGGCAAGACGAAACGATCATACTCGAGAACAATTAGTGCAACTAACCTTAAAGACGGTGACCGACTTCTTAGAAGAGCACTCCTATCACGAGTTAAGTTTACGAAAAATTGCCAATATGATTGGTTATGTACCAAGCACCTTGGTGAATGTATTTGGTAACTACAACTTACTACTTTTGCACGTTGTAGCTCAAACATTAGATGAACTGACGTCAGAGTCCGCTGCAGCGGTTGAACAATCGAGCAACCCCCAACAAGCTCTATTCAACCTTGCATACTGCTACCACGATTTTGCACAAAAACACCCTCACCGTTGGCAGCTTATCTTTGAGCACAACATGAACGGTGAAAACCTTCCTGAATGGCAATCAAACCGCATCGATAGAATGACAGGCATGCTAGAGCAGCTGCTAGTAGCGATTGGCCCTGAACATACTAAAAGCGAAGTCGTTAAAGCCAGCCGTGTATTATGGTCTGGAGTACATGGAATTACTCTACTTAGCGTTGATGATAAGTTTTTCGCCGCTGAGCCAATTGATGGTAAAGAGTTGATCAATAACCTAGTCTCAAACTACTTAACCAACTGGTAATCATCCAAGGAAAGACAATGAACAACAGCAGCCAATCTTCGCTGTTAATGCAAAAAAGGTTCCTACCCTACTTTATTACTCAATTTCTAGGAGCCTTTAATGACAACATATTCAAAAATGTCCTGTTACTGTTTGTTGCTTTCGCTAGCGTAGACACGCTGCCTATTTCCAGTAATTTATTCATAAATTTGGCCGCTGGCCTTTTTATTCTGCCCTTCTTCCTATTTTCTGCTTTGGCCGGAGTCTTGGCCGATAAATACGAAAAATCTTGGTTCATTCGCAAAGTTAAACTCCTTGAAGTGGTGATCATGTCACTGGGGGCGATCGGCTTCATCTACGAAAGTTACGGAATACTGCTACTGCTTCTGTTTCTAATGGGAACACAAAGTGCCTTCTTTGGCCCAGTTAAGTTCGCCCTGCTTCCACAACAACTAGAAACGAAAGAACTGGTATCTGGCAATGCGCTCGTCGAGACAGGTACATTCTTAGCGATCCTGATTGGAACTCTAGGTGCCGGTATTATTGCGTCTGAAGAAGAGGCGAAGCTCATTGCTGCGGTGTGTATTGTTTCGTTCGCTGTGCTTGGCTATCTATCGAGCTGCTTTATCCCACAAGCGCCAAGCAATGCACCAGACCTTACAGTGAAGTGGCAACCTATAAAGCTCACCCGCGCAACACTGGCGATTGCCAAAAAAGACCGCCCAACCTTTCAAGCTCTGATGTCGATCAGCTGGTTTTGGTTCCTTGGTGCGGCTTACCTAACTCAGTTTCCAAACTTCACCAAACTGCACCTAAACGGCACAGAAAGCTCAGTCGCATTTTTACTGGCACTGTTCTCGGTAGGCATTGCGATTGGCTCTTTGGCTTGCGATAAGTTGTCTAATCATCGAATTGAAATTGGTATCGTGCCAATGGGCAGCTTAGGTATCTCGATCTTTGGCCTTTTAATGGCGATATCCATTCCAGAGTCTTTGCCTAACTTTAACTCTTTCCATCAGTTCGTGATGTATTCAGAGCTGTGGCCGCTGTTTGCTTATCTTCTACTACTGGGGATCTCTGGCGGTATCTTTATTGTTCCTTTGTATTCACTGATGCAATTACGTGCAAAACCAAATGAGCGTGCCCAAGTGATTGCAGGGCTCAATATTTACAATTCACTGTTCATGGTGGGAAGCGCAGTTTTAGGTATTGTTTGCCTTAGTGTTCTAGAGCTTTCAATTCCACAGCTGTTTGTGTTGCTCGCGTTGGGAAACACTTTGGTTATGCTGTACCTGTTTCACCAGGTGCCTATATACGCTTTCCGTTTCTTTACATGGGTAGTCACTCACACCATGTATCGAGTGAAGCATAAGAACTTACATCACCTGCCAGAAAAAGGTGGCGCATTGATTATCTGCAACCATGTGAGTTATATGGATGCATTATTGCTGAGCGCCGTTTGCCCTCGCTTGATCCGCTTTGTGATGGAAGAAGATTACACCAAGTTGCCGCCTATTCGACGTTTCTTGAAAAGAGCTGGGGTGATTCCAATCTCCGCAACCAACCGTAGCTCTATTCGAAATGCTTTTAAAGAAGTAGAACGCGCCCTGCATGAAGGCCACATCGTGTGTATTTTTCCAGAAGGAAAGCTAACCTCTGATGGCGAAGTGGCTGAGTTCATGCGTGGTATGGAGCTGATCATCAAACGTTCTCCTGTCCCTGTGATTCCAATGGCTCTCAAAGGATTATGGGGCAGTTACTTTAGCCGTTACAAAGGCCGTGCCTGCAAAGGGTTACCCACTCGCTTCTGGACTAAACTAGAGATAGAAGCTGGCGAGCCTATTTCACCTAAAGAAGCCTCTTGTGAAACTCTTCGACAGTCGGTGTCCAATCTTCGCGGCACCTTACGCTAAATAACCTTTACCGTATTCATATCAACTGAACAAGCGTTAAGTTTTCCTTAACGTTTGTTCAATTCATTTAGACTTACTTATCATTTTATTGAACGTATAGTGGTCTCATTACAATAACGTCACTACAAAACAAGACTCTAAATACAATGAACCTAAAAAAGTCCGTTCCGTTTTATCTTGCTGCACTATTTTGCTTAACGCCCTGGGTCAGTTCCCCGACAGCCCTCGTTATCGGTTTCCTACTGGCTAGTTTAGGTTTAGTTCCTGAACACTTGGAAGTCGGTAAACTCACCAAGAAGTTACTGGCCTACTCGATTGTTGGCTTGGGGTTTGGCATTCAGTTTGAAAAAGCACTAGCGGTAACAGGCGATGGTATTGGACTCATTGTAACGACGATTATTGGTACATTAGTCATTGGTTGGTTCTTGGCTAAACGAATGGGGCTAGACCGCACAACAGGCTACCTTATATCTTCTGGTACCGCGATTTGTGGTGGTAGTGCGATAGCAGCTGTGGCACCCGCGATCAAAGCAGACGATGAACAGATTGGCTTGGCGTTAGCCACTGTATTTGTGTTGAACTCGGTAGCTCTATTCTTGTTCCCGATGATTGGCCATGCGCTTGAATTAAGCCAACAGACTTTCGGTACCTGGGCAGCAATCGCGATTCATGATACTTCTTCAGTTGTTGGTGCAGCATCAGCTTATGGTGAGGAAGCACTGACTACCGCGACAACATTGAAGCTCGCTCGTGCACTTTGGATCATTCCAATTGCTTTGGTTAGCGCTATGATCTTCAAAAGCGATCAAAAGAAGATTACCGTTCCCTACTTCATTTTCTTCTACTGTGCGGCTATCGCGGTAAGTGACTTATTGCCACAGTTTGAGATGGTGTATCAAGGGATCTTTGACGTGTCTAAGCGTGCGTTGGTTGTGTGTCTGTTCTTGATTGGCTGCGGCATCTCAGTAGAGAAACTGAAAGCGGCTGGGCCGAAGCCATTGATGTTTGGTATTTCGATGTGGGTGATGATTTCTACAGGTTCGTTAGCTTGGTTGACCCTCGCATAACTTCTAGGGAGTTAAATCTCTAACAACATCACGAAGCACAAAAAAAAGGTAAAGCTCATATGGCCTTTGCCTTTATCATTTGTCATCTATATTGACCAAACTACTATTCAAACAGGGGCTTATCACTCTTATTGCTCTCTCTTTTCATTAAAACAAGTACCACAACCAACACAAATGCGGTGAGTTCAGCCAACGAGCGAGTCAACCCTGACGAAGTGACCGCTTGGCCTATCTGCAGTAAAACCGCAATGATGAGGGCAATTTTCATAATAAGACCTTATTCTATAATCCGTTATTTGTATGGCTTATTATGATGGATGGTTATAAAGATAATAAATTCTGTTTTGAACTATCTAATTGCTAAATTAACTAACCTAGCGTAACTGCCCCTCTAACCACTTAATAAAGGTTCTTACCTTAGGACGTTTTTCCGTGCCTAACGGGCAGATTAAGTCATACCCTTTGTCAGTATCCATACTCGGATAAGGCGTTATGAGCTCACCAGTCTCAATGTACTGCTTAACAAAATGATAGCGCCCCATCGCGACACCGATATTGCTGAGGGCACTTCTTACGCCCATATCCCGGTGGCTCACGCAGTAAAATTGCTCAAACAAGTTCACATCCAAGCCATGGTGTTTAATCCAACGCTGCCATACATCTGATCCTAGTGCATGAATGAAATTAATCCGGTGCAGCGATTCTAAGCCATCATCAAAGATGTCGTGCTCAGCCGCGTAACTCGGTGTACACACCGGAATATACTTTTCACCAAACAGGCGCTGTCGATGCATGTCTTTGAGATCTTCAGCACCATAGTAAATGGCGACATCGAGATGATTTTGATGAAAATCCTGCTCTTCTTGCGAGAAGATGTTGAGATTAAACTTTGGGTATCGCTGTTTAAAATCAGCCAATCTTGGCAGTAACCAACTGTTGGCAAATGCAGGACTAGTACCGATATTGATCTGTCCATACAAGTCTGTGTTGGTAATGTCTTCGATCTCACCAAAAATAGAGCTTAACGACTTGGATAACGTTCGTTGAAAACGCTGGCCTTCTTCAGTCAGTTCCAGTTTACGAGTCCCTCGCACAAACAAGTTAAATCCGAGTTCACCTTCTAACACTTTGATTCGATGGCTAACGGCTCCCTGAGTCAGATGCAACTTTTTCGCCGCTAGCGTAAAGCTCATTTTCTCTGCAGCAACATTAAAAGTATGAAGATTTCTAAGTAAAGATTGATGGTTAGCCATACGAACTCATGCATTAAAAATTTTAATTCATACTACTACCCGTTTCGTTTGTTTGCATTAAGAAATAAGTTTTTAATAGCCGAAGTTACTTAAAACCCTGCCTCGTTCAATCTTTGACTCCATACATTGACGAGCAGAAACATTAAAAAAATTAATTACAAACTTAGGGGCACATATGAATATACTCGGGTATATGCAAAAAGTAGGTAAGGCATTAATGGTTCCCGTAGCCACACTGCCAGCTGCAGCAATCCTTATGGGGATCGGCTATTGGCTGGATCCTGTTGGCTGGGGTTCAGAAAGCATCTTAGCCGCATTCTTGATCAAATCTGGTGGTGCGATCATCGACAACATGGCGGTTCTGTTCGCGGTGGGTGTCGCATTTGGTTTGAGCCGAGATAAAAACGGCTCAGCCGCATTGTCTGGTTTTGTGATGTTCCTCGTCGTCACCACGCTACTTGCTCCAGGCTCTGTCGCTCAATTAATGGATGTTGAACTAAGTGAAGTGCCAGCAGCATTTGGCAAAATCAGCAACCAATTTGTGGGTATCATAGTAGGTATCATCTCAGCTGAGATCTACAACCGCTACTCAACCGTTGAACTTCCTCAGGCTTTGGCGTTTTTCAGTGGTAAGCGTTTGGTTCCTATCCTGACTTCAATCGCAGGTATGGCTCTCTCTTTTGCTCTACTATACATCTGGCCAGCTGTTTATGACGCTCTGATCGTTCTAGGTATAAAGCTAGAAAGCATGGGCGCAGTTGGTGCCGGTCTGTTTGGTTTCTTCAACCGTTTGTTCCTATCAGTTGGTATGCACCACGCACTGTACCCAGTGTTCTGGTTCGACGTTGTTGGTATTAACGACATTCCAAACTTCTTGGGCGGCGCGCAATCTATTGCTAACGGCACAGGTATCCCTGGTAAAACAGGCATGTACCAAGCGGGCTTCTTCCCTATCATGATGTTTGGCCTACCAGCAGCAGCATTGGCGATGTACCACTGTTCTGATGCGAAAAATAAGAACCAAGTATTCGCTATCATGCTTGCGGCGGCTATGGCTTCATTCTTCACAGGTATCACAGAGCCGCTTGAGTTCAGCTTCATGTTCCTTGCTCCGGTACTTTTCCTACTACACGCTGTGTTAACAGGTTTGTCGCTTTACATTGCGGCAAGCATGGAGTGGATGGCAGGCTTCGGATTCTCTGCTGGCTTCGTTGACCTAGTACTATCAAGCCAAAACCCACTAGCGGTTAACTGGTACATGCTACTGGTTCAAGGTGTAGTGTTCTTCGCACTTTATTACTGCATTTTCCGCTTCGCTATCATCAAGTTCAACCTACGCACTCCGGGTCGTGGTGAGGAAATGGAAGCAGAAAGCGAGACTGCATCTCCTGAAGCATTAGTTAACCTAACCAACAACTACATTGAAGCGATTGGTGGTGCTGACAATATCCTTGAAGTCGATAACTGTATTACTCGCCTACGCCTAACAGTAAAAGACTCATCAATCGCCGACAGTGACAAACTGAAGAAACTGGGAGCGGCAGGTGTGGTTCCGGTGGGTAAAGGTGGACTGCAAGTTATCATTGGCTTAGGAAAAGTGGATAAGGTCGCAGAACAAATGAAGAAGGCACTCGCTTAACACGGCACCTTTGATGACAAGATAAAACAATAAGAATTTGTGATGGCTTCACCACCATCACAACCCCCTGAAGCGCAATTACGACTAGTCACCGTGTATTGCGCTTCGTTTTATTTAGGGCGAACCTCTTGTAACCACTGTGCTAATCCCGCTCTCGATACCTTGATGCCTAGTTGTTCTTGCTCTGGCATGCGGTAGTACTCGATCGGGCATTTAAACCGCTCTAGGCTTCCTTGTAGTTGCTCTGCAAACCACTCTCTGGTTGGCATTTCATCACAGTCAACAATCGCAACGGGTCTAAAGCCAAATTCACTGTCTTCAACGGGTATGATAAAGGCTTGCTTAACCTCAGGCAGTTGACTGAGTGATCGCTCAATTTCTTCACAGTGAATATTCTCACCGCCAGAAATAAACTGATTGTCGGCTCTGCCAATAATCGACACTTGCTCTCCATTCCATTGACCAAGATCTTTACTATCAAACCAGCCATCATCATCCACCAATGGAGTTAAAGTGCCTTGATAGTAGTAACCAGAAGCGAGGGTATTGCCTCCAATATAGATACGTTGGTTTTCAATTTTCAATTGACGATGATTCAGCACAAAACCGGCAGTGCTGCTCGCATCAACAGGCTTTGCCGTCACCGTTGAGGCCGCTTCTGTCATGCCGTAGCCAAGCCATGTTTCGATACCCATTTGTTGAGCCTCAAGCCCTAGCGCTTCTGGAATATGGCTCCCACCTAACAGCACATGAGTTAAAGTAAGTGCTTGCTTACCCTTTAATAACCTATGCAGTTGCGTAGCAACTAACGAAGCATGGCTACAACCTTCAATGTCTGATTCAAGCTTACCAGAACCTATTTTTATACAGCCACCAGCAACGAGCCAACGATGAACAACTGCCAGACCAGATACATGGTACATAGGTAAACTCAGCAGCCACGTATCACTGCCTTTAAATTGGAAAACATCCAATAACCCGGCAGCAGAACATAGGTGCTGCTCAAGTGTATGAGCCACCGCTTTCGGGTTTCCGGTAGAGCCCGAAGTAAATACGATACTCGCGAGGTTTTGAGGATTGAAATAAGAAAGTTCTGACGTTGCTGCTGGTTTGTCATCAACATTCAAGTCACTCAAGCAAGGCAATGTAAGTAACTGAGTGTTTGGTTCAGCAATGTCTGATTGATTTAAACCACTACTTTCTAACAACCATAGATAACGCCTAGCCGACGGCCTATAAAGCGATTCAAGCTTTTGTACTAAGCGAAGTGATGGCTGAGGCATAGTGAACGCGCAAAGCACGCCTAGGTTCAGTGCCGCTAGATAAACGGGGAGTACTTCTGCTTGGCTCTTACCAACAATGGTCAACACGTCGCCTTCCAAGAGGCCTTGTTCTGATAGCTGTTGTTGGTAATCACTCACTAACGCCACAACTTGCAGCCAAGTATAAGCGCAGTTGGGAGTAACGAATGCTGTTTGATGTGGGTTCTGCTGCGCCCACTGTACCCAAAGCGGGTGATGATTAGATTGTGGGCGCATCATAAGATAACCAAGTTATAGGTTGAAAACGGTCTAAGCCAATCGAACGATCAGCCTAAGAAGACCAAATCAGTTGCTGCTGTTCAAGAGTAGCAACAGGAAGCTGGCAACCCGGCCATGAAACTTCTAACTGTTGCTGATACAAACCAATCGTATCAAGTCCCGGTACTTCATTAGGCAAGTACTGCTGTGCTAATCGCGCAATCTGAGTTAAGCCAAGGCTAGACTCAATACTTGAGCTTAGAACCGGCTTAATACCAAGCTGCTCCGCACGCTCAATGATTGCAACACAACGCTCTACTGAACCAATCAAGGTTGGCTTGATCACCACAGCCTTAACACCCGTTAAGTCGCTTAAATCAAATTCAGGGTTACGCACCGCTTCTTGCAGAGTTTCGTCCCAAGCAATCGCCACACCGTGGTCAATAGCAAAAGCTAAGCTGTCTTCTGGCTTTTGGCAAGGTTCTTCAATAAAGCTAATACGCTGACGCAGTGACGGCGAAATGTACTTAATGAACTGCTTCGCTTTTTCTGGCTTCCACGCACGGTTGGCATCAAGCCTTAGAGTCAAATCCGGAATCGATTCAAGAAATAAACTAACAAGCATGCCATCACGAATCGCTTCATACAGGCCGACTTTCACTTTCGCGACTTTCTCACCTTCCATCTCATTCAGCACCGGAATCAGTTCATCTGGATCTCCGGTACACAAAGGTGCCGCTTGGTAGTTACCTTCTGTGTTGAGTTCGCCTCGTAATTCCATCATCGCCATCGAAAAACCGAAGGCAACAGAAGGATATAGCTCATTAAAAGGCGTTTGAGGGTTGTTGTGACTCCAAAGCTCTAATTCATGTTGGAGCTGAATACCGGCTTGTTCGGCATCTTCTTGACTGAAGCCCGGCAGAGGTGCAACTTCGCCAAAACCAGTTTTACCGTCACACTCAAGTTGGATGATATAGCCAACACGTTCGTTCAATTTATTATCACGAAGAACCACTCCACTATCCATAGGTAATTGATAACGGTAGAGTTTAGCGTGACGCTGAGAATTCACTGAGTTCATAAAGTTTCCTAAAAAACGAGGAACATCAAAACAAAACGAGCCGCTATTAGCGACTCATTTTTAAGAGGAGAAAGACTATGGATTACGCGGGAACTTGTCGAAGTCCGGTCGACGTTTTTCGTTAAATGCGTTGCGGCCTTCTTGGCCTTCCTCTGTCATGTAGAACATCATGGTTGCGTTACCAGCCAACTCTTGTAGACCAGCTTGGCCGTCACAGTCTGCGTTCAGTGCAGCTTTCAGGCAACGCAGTGCCATTGGGCTATGTTGAAGAACTTCACGACACCAACGAACGGTTTCTTTTTCTAGGTCAGCGACAGGAACAACGGTGTTCACTAGGCCCATATCCAATGCTTCTTGAGCATCGTAGAAACGACATAGGAACCAGATTTCGCGCGCTTTCTTCTGGCCAACAATGCGAGCCATGTAAGAAGCACCCCAACCGCCATCGAATGAACCCACTTTAGGACCCGTCTGACCGAACTGGGCGTTTTCAGCTGCAATAGTAAGGTCTGCCATCATGTGAAGTACATGACCGCCGCCTACTGCCCAACCCGAGACCGCTGCGATAACTGGTTTTGGACAAGTACGAATTTGACGTTGGAAATCAAGTACGTTCAGGTGGTGTGTACCTAAGTCATCTTGATAGCCGCCGTAGTCACCACGAATACTTTGGTCACCACCAGAACAGAATGCCTTCTCACCAAGACCCGTCAAAATGATCACGCCTACTTTCTCGTCGTAACGAGCATCAGCCAGTGCATTAATCATCTCTTTTACGGTTTGTGGACGAAACGCATTGTGGACTTCAGGACGCGCAATCGTGATTTTCGCAATACCATCGTCAGACTTGTGGTACTGAATATCTTCATATTGACTGCTTTCATCGCTCCAGTTAACTGCCGCGTAAAGTTCTTCTTCTGTGATGCCTACTGTTTTAGCCATGGTGATTCCCATTGTTCTATTAGAGACCACGACTAACGAGTAGTCGTGACGGTGTTGCTCTGCTTTTGATAGTGCTTGATACGAGAGAACCGCTCAGTCAGATTAACGACGACTGGCGATACATTGGATTATCAGGTTAGAAAACAGCTCGGGTTGCTCAAAATGAACATTATGACCCGCGTAATCCACCTGACTATATTCAAAGCCACTATTCTCAGCTAGCTCCATGAATTTACGATCTTTTTTTCCACATACATAATGCAATAAATGCTCATGAGATTTCAATGTGGCACGTAAATCCGGTTGCTTAGCTAACGAAGTAGATAACAACATATTTGCTACGGATACACCAAGGTTACCACTACGCTTTATGACCAAAGTTTGTCTTTGCTCATGATTTAGTGAAGAAAAGACGCTTTGTTGATACCAATCGTCTAAAACATCTTCAATCGACTGCTGTGCAAAGCGAACAGCCCACTGCGTATCATGTACTAACCTTTGTGCTCTTTCTTCATCACATTCCAAGCCAAAGTTGCCACCTTCAATGATGACTTTCTCTAGATTGAGCGTCTCAAAGCAAGGGCTTGTCACCCCATACATTGCAAGCCTTCCGCCCATAGAGTACCCAATCACTACGATAGGGTAATCGGCAGGAAGATCGTTGAGCGCCAGTTGAGATGTGATGCACTGGACAATTTTCTTGCAGCAATGATCAAACCCTACTGGATCGATAAAGCGACTTTGTCCATGTCCGGGTAAATCTATGCAAAGGAGAGGAAAGTCCTCGAGGAATGGATGACATGCACTCCAATCATCCCCGCTTCCGAGTAAACCATGTAAAAAAACAAGCAAAGGTTTGTCAGAAGAATCTTGTACAGCTGGGTAATAATTGGAGTAAAGCATGTAAAGTCCTTAGGCTAATGCCTCGGTGAGCATTGAGCTGAATTGTCTCAGCAAAGTAGACGCTTGTTCGGGAGGTGTCTTAACTTCCACGATCAAGGTACCCTGACCCTGTTCGAAATGTTGTTCGATAATGGTTTGGTAGCCATTCAAGGTTTCTGGCGCAGCGTATCCAAGCTGGAATTGCGCAGCAGCGTATTCAAAACTGAAACCATGAGGCATTTGATAAAGTGACTGTTTCTGTTGCTCAGGTACCGGCAACAAATCAAAGATCGCACCACCATCATTGTTAGTCACAACAATAACCATCGGCGTTAAATTATGAGTCAGCAAAGCCAGTGAGTTGAGGTCGTAAAGCAGAGAAGTATCACCAATCAACATCAACAGAGGGTTCTGGTTAACTTTCACTACACCCGCAGCCGTTGCCACCAAGCCATCAATGCCCGATGCACCACGATTACTATAAACTTGATTCGCAGATATTGACGACAGCATATCCACCAGCCTTACCATCAAGCTGTTTCCCACAAACAACTCTCTGTCTTTAAGTCTAGACGACAAGTCAACTGCAACACTCAACTCTGTCAGTTGATCATTATTGGATATTTGTGCGAGTGCGAGTTGCTGAACGGTATTTGCAACCTTGATTAATGGCGTCGCCCAACCCGAATATTTGCCTAACAAAGTTGGCAGGTGTTGATCGGTGATCCATAACTCGATATTAGCAACAATATGAGTTTGCGGCAGATGGTTTTGGTTTATACGGTGCGCATCAGGTGAAACGACAACATATTGAGTGCTATCGAACAAAGCCGCTTGTGACTTAACCCATTGGTTTAATCGCTTAGAAACGATACGCTCGCCAAACTGAAGAATAAAATCACACTGGCTAAGCTTCGCTTTGGCTGCATCACTTTGCATCCATAAATCATAGTGTTGCCAATCACTGTTAACTCCTGATTGAGGGTCACAGAAGATAGGCCAGCCCAGAGCAGAAGCAAACTGCTTGGCTTTGGTTGCGGCTTCGTAGTCGATAGAGCCAATAACCACCGCACCTTTACGCGCTAGATAATCGCCCGGCGCTAATGGCTGTACAGTCAAATGATTGGGTAAACAAGTATTAGAATACGGGCTTGTTGACGAGATCCACCTTGCCACACTGTTAGTGTAATCAGCATACATGTCAGCACTGTTCTTTGAATAGAGCGGCTCTGGAAACGGGCAATTAATATGAATCGCACCGCCAACATTGCGTTGTTTCGCAAGCGCGCTATCAACCGATGTTAGGAGCCAATTCAAAGAAACCTGTGTGGTTGGGCTTGGTAGATTTAAAGCACTTGCAACATGGGAAGAAAAGATACCCTGTTGTTGAATCGCTTGATTAGCGCCGCAATCCACTAAATCGATTGGTCGATCAGAAGTCAGTAGGATCAGTTTCTCTCGTGTCAAACCAGATTCAGCCGTCGCAGGAAGCAAATTCGCAACAGCGGTTCCTGATGTCACAATCACCGCAACGGGTTTATCACTTGCTTTTGCTAAGCCTAAAGCTAAAAATCCAAGACCACGCTCATCAAAGTGCGTGTGTAAGGTTAACTTGGGGTTGGCTTCAGCTTCGAGAGTTAACGGCGTTGAGCGAGATCCCGGTGCAACACAAACATGTTCAACACCACTGCGGGCTAACTCTTCTAGTAACGTGTGACACCAAACTCTATTTAATACGGCTTGGTCGTGAATCATGACGCCACACCCAGTGGTGGGTGATCAGAAATTAGGCTGAGTAAAGTAGACATCTTCTTGTTCAATTCTTGCCACTCATGTTCGGCAACCGATCCCGGCACGATCCCCGCGCCAGCAAACAGCTGTACTTGATCATTTACAATCAAGGCGCTTCGAATCGCTACGCAGAATTCAGCTCGCTGATGGCTGATATAGCCCACAGAACCTGCATACCAACCTCGGGCAAACGGTTCGTGTTCAAGAATAAAATCCATCGCTTCTTTACGCGGCAAACCCGCTACAGCAGCAGTTGGCTGTAATGCAGCAAGTAACTGCACACCATTAACACCATTATTAAGCTGAGCATGGATATTGCGCTTCAAATGCTGCACCTTACGCAAGCGCACTAGACGGGCATCCTTTTCAACATGGACCGTTTGAGAATGAGGAGTGAGACGCTCAATGATGTCGTCGACCACATACTGGTTCTCGTTGAGGTTTTTGCTGTCTTGTGAAAGCCAGTTTGCTAGCTCCATATCTTCGGTCGCGTTCTCGCCACGACCAATGGTCCCAGCCAGTGCTTCTGTATCGAGCTCAGTGCCATGTCGGCTATATAAGCGCTCAGGCGTCGAACCAATAAAGCTGTGTTTTGAATCCAGTACCAACATAAAGTGGAAGCTGTGGTGATTTTGCAGATAACTCGCTTTAAGTAGTTGAGCCGCACATATAGGCGCATCAAGTTGCAGCGTGGTTTTACGCGCTAAAACCACTTTCTTATATTCTTCGTCACTGATGCCTTTGAGTACCTTCTCGACCAAACCGCCCCACTGTTCTCTTTCTGGAACGTGGTTAATCTGTTCAATATGAGCAGACAAGGGAGCCAGTATCGCCGCTTCCACAGAAAGCTTATTCAGAGCATTAATAGAAGAAACGCGATCAGGGGACAAGTTAACTGCCAGCGACCAAGTATTGTCAAAGCGGATCAATTCAACCTGAGGAAGGAAGAAAAACGACTCCATGCAACGACGGTTCTTTGCGGTGTGCCCGTCAAACGAGCGTCCACCCCAGATTCGTTGGTCTTCACCAAGAATCGCGTAAGCGGGTGCAGGATCTGAAAACGTATGTAACTGTCCGAGCGCAACCACCTCTTCACGAGTGTCGCGTGACTGCCAGTAGAACTTAGGAAAGAGCGGTTGAGCATGAAGCCATTCAATAAATGCAAACGATGGTTTTTGCGTTAGAACTTCAACACAACGAACTTCACTTGCTTGGGCATTTTGTACTCGCTCAATCAAAGCGGAGATAGTTTGTTGGAAATGTGACAAATCGACCTCGTTCACATCTAAATTATTATTATATTAGTTTGATACTTTATGGGCAGTACCCACTTAGATCAAGAATGTACTATATCTTTTCAACATTCCTGTGATTTTAAGCGATCCCGCCCCTTTATTCATCTTAGCCAATAACCAACAAAGCTATTAATTAAAATTTAGAAAAGAGTGACAACAAAAAGGCTAAACGTGACACTGAAATGCGACATTCATCAGATTTTTATTCTATCAAACGCCATTTTGCGGTACTTTAATAAAGTATTTAAATTAATTTCAGGAAATCGGCAATGCAAAATATCGGGATGTCGTCAAAACTCAACAGCGTATGCTACGAAATCAGGGGGCCTGTACTCAAACATGCTAAGCGCATGGAAGAAGAAGGGCATAAAATACTGAAGCTTAATATTGGTAACCCCGCCCCATTTGGTTTTGACGCCCCTGATGAAATCCTTGTTGACGTAATCCGTAACCTACCGACATCTCAAGGTTACTGCGACTCAAAAGGCATCTATTCAGCCCGTAAAGCGGTTGTTCAGCACTACCAGAAAAAAGGCCTACGTAATCTTGATGTAGAAGACGTTTACATTGGTAACGGCGCATCAGAGCTTATCGTTATGTCTATGCAGGCGCTACTGGATAATGGTGATGAAATCTTAGTTCCCGCTCCGGACTACCCACTATGGACAGCGTCTGTTGCGCTTTCTGGTGGAACACCGGTTCACTACATGTGTGATGAAGATGCTGATTGGTATCCAGATCTAGATGACATGCGTGCGAAGATCTCACCAAAGACGCGCGGCATCGTTCTTATCAACCCGAACAACCCAACGGGCGCGGTATACAGCCGTGATTTCCTGCTGCAAGTGGTTGAGATTGCTCGTGAGCACGGTTTGATCATCTTCGCCGATGAAATCTACGACAAAGTACTGTACGACGGTGCGGTACACACTTCAGTGGCAACGCTTGCTGAAGACGTACTAATGGTCACGTTCAACGGCCTATCTAAAGCTTATCGCGTATGTGGTTTCCGTGGTGGTTGGATGTTCTTAACAGGCCCTAAACACCTAGCAAAAGGCTACGTTGAAGGGCTAGAAATGCTGGCCTCAATGCGTTTGTGCGCCAACGTTCCGATGCAACACGCTATCCAAACCGCACTCGGTGGCTATCAGAGTATCAATGAGCTGATTCTTCCAGGCGGTCGACTGCTTGAGCAGCGTGACCGTGCATGGGAACTAATCAACAAGATCCCTGGCGTTTCTTGTGTGAAACCGAAAGGCGCAATGTACCTGTTCCCTAAGATCGACACCAAGATGTATAACATCAAAGACGACCAAAAATTTGTGCTCGATTTCCTTAAGCAAGAGAAGGTGCTGTTGGTTCAAGGTACGGGCTTCAACTGGCCGAAACCGGATCACTTCCGCATCGTGACTTTGCCACACATTGAAGACCTTGAAGTGGCGATTGGTCGCCTAGAGCGCTTCTTGCAAACTTACAACCAAGACGATCTCGTCGACGCTAAATAAACACAACGAGAGATGGCTACAATTTGCTGTTTTAAAAGACTTTAACTTGTATTCATTCACTTCTATGCTTAAAAGGCTCCTATTTAGGAGCCTTTTTTGTATCCGCTTTCTCGTGCAATTTGTGGCAAACACAAGGTACGAGTGGAGTATTGTTTAGAAAGGACGATTATGAAACAGAGCCATTTCTTTGCCCATCTCGCACGTATGAAGCTAATTCAACGCTGGCCTCTGATGCGATCTGTCTCAAGCGAGAACATCTCAGAACATAGCCTACAGGTTGCTTTCGTGGCCCATGCCTTGGCACTTATCAAAAACAAGAAGTTTGATGGCCAGCTCAACCCTGAACACATTGCTCTGCTCGGCATGTACCACGATACCAGTGAGGTACTGACTGGAGATCTGCCTACCCCCGTCAAATACTACAACCCAGACATCGCCCAAGAGTATAAGAAGATAGAAGCCGCCGCAGAGCAGAGACTGCTTTCGATGCTGCCAGATGAGTTCCGAGATGACTTCGCCCCATTTTTAATATCTGGAACAGCGAGTAAAGAAGAGCAAAGCATCGTCAAGCAGGCCGACACCATCTGTGCTTACCTGAAATGCTTGGAAGAGCTCAGTGCGGGCAATCATGAATACGAGCAAGCCAAGCGCCGACTGGAAGAGACACTCGAACAACGCAAAAGCCCAGAAATGGACTACTTTCTCACCACATTTGCGCCAAGCTTTGAATTATCACTAGACGAGATAAGCTAGCTGGGTATAAGTTGTTTTTAATTAGCTAAATAAAATCAATTTGATAGGTGCTATTTTGAATTCTCTACTCGAACCACCCTTTGTACTCGAACAAGAATGGCAGCATCGAAATGACGATGAACATAAAATAAGACGTGATGATCACCGTAGCCCATATCAACGTGACCGTGCGCGCGTGCTTCACTCTGCTGCTTTTCGTCGCTTACAAGCGAAAACCCAGATTCATGGCACCATGGTGAATGACTTTCATCGAACACGCCTTACTCACTCTCTTGAGGCCGCTCAGCTTGGCACAGGTATCGTTGCTCAACTGAAGAAAAAGCAACCCGAGTTTCGAGACCTATTACCCTCAGACAGTTTGATTGATTCACTGTGTTTGGCTCACGACATAGGTCATCCGCCATACGGACATGGCGGCGAAGTCGCACTCAACTACATGATGCGCGGCCACGGTGGCTTTGAAGGCAACGCTCAAACGTTTCGTATTGTCACACAGCTAGAGCCTTACACTGAACATCACGGAATGAACCTATCTCGACGCACTTTGTTAGGTCTGATTAAGTACCCTTCTCTGCTTAGTGAGGTTCAAGCTAAATTGCAGTCTGAGCCCGTTAAGCATCAGCGACAACTCCGAGCCAAAGATTGGATGCCAGCAAAAGGCATCTACGATCATGATGAAGAACTGTTTAACTGGGTACTGGAGCCGCTTTCAAGCAGCGACCAACAGCTTCTAAAACAGAAAAGAAAAACGCATACCGAGCCACTTGAACACAATAAGACCAAATATAAGTCGCTTGATTGTTCGATCATGGAGCTTGCTGATGACATCGCGTATGGCGTGCACGATTTAGAAGATGCGATTGTGCTTGGGTCTGTGACCAAAGCTCAGTGGGTCGAATCGGCTTACCCTCAATTGAAAGAGATGGCCGACCCTTGGATTTGTGAACATCTAGATTCAATTACAGAGATGCTGTTCTCTGGTGAACAGTATCGTCGAAAAGATGCGATTGGTGGAATCGTCAACGCACTGTTGACCAGTATCTCTATCAAGCGAGTAGATGCTAGCTTTGAGAGTGTGCTGTTGGCTTACAATGCGGTGCTTGAACCTAGCATGGACGGCACGCTCGATAAATTGAAACACTTTGTCAGCGAGTTCGTGATTCAAGTGCCTCAGGTTCAAGTCATCGAATACAAAGGCCAGCAGATCATCATGGATATGTTTGAAGCATTCAGTGCGGATCCTGAACGCTTGTTGCCACTGCCAATCAAGAAGCAATGGCTACAGCATCAAGATGAATCAAGAAAGATGCGCGTGATAGCGGATTACATTTCATCAATGACCGACGACCTTGCTCAGAAGATGCACCAACAGCTGTTTTCAGCACATACCGAGTTCTAGACTTACTCGCGGTACTTAGACTCAGCGAACTTAGACAAGTATTAGTGAGATTACGCTAAGTAGTTTCTCTCAAATACGCCCGGCGGCATTTGATTGATTTGAAACTGAATCATTTGGTCAAATGCCGTAAGCAACGGGCTAAAGTCGCCATCACGCTCTAACAAGCTAAGCAAATGATAGCCAGCTTCAACTGTTGAAAGGCTGTTTTCACTGGGTGCTTTGCGAATTCGATAATTACCCTTGAGATCTTTTGGTAAGTGGACCGTGTTCAACGCATGCAAGTTACTCGACACTTGCCACATCTTGAATGCTTTCTTCCACGTCCCATCCAATAAAATCACACGTAGCTTCTTGCTTGGGTATGTTGCCGACTCAACAGACACAGAGTTTTCACTTGGGTATAAAATCACATGTTGGTACTGTTCATCGGCCAGCAATGCGTTGAGTTGTTCATTGTCTGAAAAGTCTTCACCGACAAACGTCACGCTATTACTTAAAGATAACGAGAGAATACGTGCAGTTCCCATCGGACGATGCTCTTCTGATGGGTGCTGAAGAATGATAAGCTCAACATTCGATTCGAGTGGTGTAATCCACTGACAAATACAAGCTTTCAAAGCCTTGCTGCATTGGGGGCAATAACGAGACATGGATTTAATGTGTACCCTGTTTTAATTTTCACTTCACTTTTATGCGTCTTATTCCAACTTGAGCCAATACAAGCTTGGGTCGTTTGGGATAGCAATGCGATTGCCGAGGGGCAATGGTGGCGAATCCTAACAGGAAACTTTTCACATACCAACTACTCACACCTTCTGATGAATCTAGCAGGCTTGTGGATCATCAGCTATCTGTTTCAACCGAGTAAAAAACAGCTTGTTGCTGCTTTGCTTGTGATTAGTTTAGCGACTGGCGTCGCTCTGTTATTTTCGAGTATTCAGATCTATGTTGGCCTATCTGGCACTTTGCATGGGTTGTTTGGCTTATTCGCGCTCAAAGAGGCTTTAAACGGCAGGAAATCTAGTTGGCTATTAGTATTGGGATTAGTCACTAAAGTCGCTTGGGAGCAGCTGATTGGCCCTTCTAGTACGACTGGTGAACTGATTAACGCTCGTGTCGCGATTGAAGCCCACCTAGCAGGTGCACTGGCCGGGGGCTTCATAGCTATCGTTTTATACCTAACCAATAAAGAAACGGATCAAAGTTGAATTCTTTCGCGGTTCTTTTTAACTGTCGCTTCACCTATCCCTTTCACACTCGCCAAGTCATCAGCAGTTGTAAACGCACCGTTCTGCTCTCTATAGTCGACAATCTCTTGGGCTTTTTTGTCACCCACACCAACCAGTAGTGCTGATAGCTCCTCTGCTGTCGCTGTGTTGATGTTAACCGTAATCTCAATGCCATCGTAAAGCTCAGCCTTGGTTGGGCTATCTGCAAACACGGCAGGGCTTAAAAGCATCAGAAATGAAAGAAGTAATGTTGAGTATATCGTGCGCATAAATCGGTTCCTTTGTTCAAAAAAGGTAACTTATGCATTTGCCGCGCTAGATAACACAATCACCAGACAAAAATAAAGCGGGTCACCTAAGTGACCCGCTTTGTTATACATCTTGTTTTCATCAGTTCGTTTGTTAGCTCACAAATCTGATTTATCGAATAAAACTAATTTGCAAAAACAACAACCATCGCATGTTGACTCTCGGTAGTCAGTCACCAAACAGGCTTAACTGCCGAGCTAAGCTAACTCAAGCTAACCTGAGCTTACTGACCTTGACCCACTACGTAATATTCAACGTCTGCGTTTTTACGAAGTACGTTTAGTACGTTAGTTAGATCTTGTTGGTTGCCAACTCGCTCCAATTGTGCACCAATTTGAGTGCTGTAAGCTGGGTTAATTTCAGCCGTTACTTTAGAAAGCTCAACAACAACGATGTTACCGTCTTGGTCTTTAGATTGACCGAACACAGCTTGGCCTGCTTCTGGTTTCGCTAGAGCGAATACAGATGCTGCTAATGGAGAGTTACGGTCAATCGTTTCAAGCTCTGTGAACTCAAGGTTGTTGTCCGCTAGCACTGCTTCGTTACCAGCTTTAAGGTCGTTAACTAGAGAAACACCTAGCTCAACAGCTTGCTCTTCTGCTTTTACAGCAGATAGTGCAGCCACAACTTGATCTTTAACTTCTTCAAGAGGAAGAACTGTCTCGTCGCGAGTCTCTTCTACACGAACAACAATCACGTGCTCAGGAGCCACTTCGATGACTTCAGAGTTTAGACCGTCTTCTTTCACTTCAGGGCTCAAGATAGCTTGCATAACTGCAGGCGTCATCAGAACTTCTGGAGCGTCAATTTGAGAGATGAAATCTGTTGTTGTGATCTTCGCATTGATAGCTTCTGCAGAATCATCTAGAGAATCTGGGAATTCAAACGCTACTTTTTCTAGCTCAGTTTGTTGCTCGTAGAACTGGTCTACAGCGTGCTGGTCTAGAAGCTCTTGCTTAATCTCTGCCGCTACTTCAGTGTAAGGCTGAGCTTGAGACGCTTTTAGTTCGTCTAGCTTGATGATGTGGTAGCCGAAATCAGATTTAACTAGGCCAGTCGTGTCACCAATATTCTCAAGAGCGAAAGCCGCGTCTTCGAATGCTGGGTCCATCACATCGCGCTCAATCCAACCTAGGTCACCGCCAACGTCTGCACTACCGAAGTCGTCAGATTTCTCTTCCGCTAGCGTAGTAAAATCAGCGCCTGCATTTAGCTCGTCTAGGATTGACTGAGCTTTCGCTTCGTCATCGCCTTGAACTAGGATGTGGCTAACTTTACGTTGCTCTTCAGTTGAGTATTTGTCTAGGTGCTCTTGGTAGTATTTCTGTGCTTCTTCATCGCTTACTTCAAGCTGAGACTTAAGCGCTTCAGCAGAAAGCTCAATGTAAGACACCTTAGCTTGCTCTGGACGAGTATAAGCCGCAGGGTTCTCTTGGTAGTACTGTTCGATTTGCTCGTCAGTTAACTCGATGCCTTTTGCTAGGTCAGCAACAGACAGTGTCACCGTGCGAATGTCACGAGTTTGTGCGATAAGCTTGCTCTGAGTATCGATTTCGCCTTGAAGAACGAATTCACTGCCTTGAAGTGCAGTCACAAGCTGGTTGCGCATTAGGTCACGACGCATGTATTCAGCGAAGCTCTCTGCGCTAAAACCTGCACGACGTAGTGCCGATTGGTAAACTTCTTGGTCGAATTGACCAGCTGTTTGGAACTGAGGCATTTCTAGAATCATGGTACGGATTTGAGAATCACTGATTCGTAGGCCTAAAGACTCAGCTTGCTGCTCAAGCAGTACATCGTTGATCATGCGATCAAGTACTGATTTACGGAAAGACTCTACGTATGCAGGGTCTGCAAGCATTTGAGCGAAGTAATCGCCAAGTTGAGACTGCATGCGATTACGTTCGTTTTGGTAAGCCTGTTCGAACTCACCACGAGCAATTTCTGTGTTGCCAACTTTAGCTGCTGCGTTGTTACCGCCACCGGTGATGTAGCTGCCTACACCTGCGAATACGAATGACAGGATAATCAACCCAAGGATAATTTTTACCGCGATGCTATTCACGCCTTCGCGTAATCGATCCATCATAATTTAAGTGCTCTCCGGATATGAAGCATTGGCTTCAAAATAAAAATCTATTCACGCGATATTATCAGAAAAAGAAATGCGCATCAGTAGGATGCGCATAATTTAAATAAGTTCAATGTGCTTTGTACACATACTGTTTAAGAATGAAACATCATTTTTCAAACAGTAAACGCATTTTACAGCCTTCCCCTCGCAAAACCGAGGTTTCAGCCGTAGAAATTAGTTACATGCGTCTTTAAGTGCTTTACCCGCCTTGAAGCCAGGTACTTTAGCTTCTGCGATTTGGATCTCTTCACCAGTTTTTGGGTTACGACCTGTACGAGCAGCACGAGTACGAACACTGAAAGTACCAAAGCCAACAAGTGCAACTTGGTCGCCTGATTGTAGCGTTGTGCCAACTGCTTCGATGAATGCGTCTAGAGCGCGGCCAGCTGAAGCTTTAGAGATGTCTGCGTTTTCTGCGATTGATTCTACTAGTTGTGTTTTATTCACTGTTTTTCCCCTATGTGTCATCTGTGACTACTTCTTGATGACTGTACGTTCCATTTTGGTTTTAATTTAGCCGCAAGCCTTATTGCAAAAGGGCTGCCGCTTTGATCAATAACTTAGCGTCCAAAAAAAACGCTGACAAGCCTTTTCGGGCCTATCAGCGTAATTCTTTACTTATTTTTGCTATGCATCACTATTTTTTCACATCAAACTCGACCCCTGACGGATCTCGTTCTAGCGCTACTTTGAGTACTTCATCAATCCACTGAACCGGGATCACCTTCAAGTCAGCGATTACGTTGTCTGGAATCTCTTCCAAATCACGCTCGTTGTCTTTAGGAATAAGTACAGTTTTGATACCGCCACGGTGTGCTGCAAGCAGTTTTTCTTTCAAACCACCGATAGGTAAAACTTCACCACGAAGGGTAATTTCACCTGTCATACCGACCTCTGCTTTAACAGGGTTACCCGTCAAGCTAGACACTAATGCAGTACACATTGCGATACCCGCACTCGGGCCATCTTTCGGTGTAGCCCCTTCCGGTACGTGAACGTGAATATCGCGCTTTTCGTAGAAATCTGAGTTAATACCCAGTTTTTCTGCACGAGAACGAACCACGGTCATTGCCGCTTGAATCGATTCTTTCATCACATCGCCAAGTGAACCGGTTTGCGTTAGCTTACCTTTACCCGGCATTGCTTCAGTTTCGATAGTCAGTAGATCACCACCAACTTGAGTCCAAGCTAAACCAGTCACTTGACCAATACGGTTACTTTCATCCGCTTTACCGAAGTCATGACGTTGAACGCCTAAGTACTCTTTCAGGTTATCAATATTAACCGTTACAGACTTAAGGTCGCTGTCTAGCAAGATGTTCTTCACTGCTTTACGACAGATCTTAGAGATTTCACGCTCTAGGCTACGTACACCCGCTTCACGCGTGTAGTAACGAATGATGCCGATGATTGCAGAGTCTTCAATCTCAATTTCGTGAGGCTTAAGACCGTTGCGTTGAACTTGCTTGTCCAATAGGTGGCTCTTAGCGATGTTCAGCTTTTCATCTTCTGTGTAACCAGACAGGCGAATCACTTCCATACGGTCCAATAGTGGGCCAGGAATGTCCATCGAGTTAGATGTTGCAACAAACATCACATCAGATAGATCGTAATCGACTTCTAGATAGTGATCGTTAAATGCATTGTTCTGCTCAGGGTCGAGTACTTCTAGAAGTGCTGAAGATGGGTCGCCACGCATATCAGAAGACATCTTATCGATTTCATCTAATAGAAACAGTGGGTTCTTAACGCCAACTTTAGACATCTTCTGGATTAATTTACCCGGAAGTGAACCGATGTACGTACGACGGTGACCACGAATTTCAGCTTCATCACGAACGCCGCCTAGCGCCATACGTGTGTACTTACGACCCGTTGCCGCAGCAATCGAACGACCTAGCGAGGTTTTACCTACACCAGGAGGACCAACAAGACAAAGGATCGGGCCTTTTAGCTTGTTGATACGGTTTTGTACTGCCAAGTATTCAAGAATACGTTCTTTAACACGCTCTAAGCCGTAGTGATCTTCGTTTAAGATCTCTTCCGCTTTCGCTAGATTCTTTTTAACTTTTGAACGCTTAGCCCAAGGAACGCCCACCATCCAATCAATGTAGCTACGTACTACTGTTGCTTCAGCAGACATTGGCGACATCATTTTCAGTTTTTGCAGTTCTTGCTCGGTTTTTTCACGAGCTTCTTGAGGCATTTTTGACTCTTCGATCTTCTTCTTCAGAGTCTCGAATTCATCAGGTGCATCGTCCATCTCGCCAAGTTCTTTCTGAATCGCTTTCATTTGCTCATTCAGGTAGTACTCTCGCTGAGATTTTTCCATCTGCTTCTTAACGCGGCCACGGATGCGTTTTTCAACTTGCAGGATGTCAATTTCTGACTCCATTTGGCCCATCAAGAACTCCAGACGTTCAGTCACATCTAAGATTTCTAGAACGTGCTGCTTGTCTACCAGCTTAAGTGGCATGTGCGCAGCAATAGTATCAGCTAGGCGAGCCGCCTCATCAATACCGTTAAGAGATGTTAGAACCTCTGGTGGAATTTTTTTGTTTAGCTTAATAAAGCCTTCGAATTGATTAATCGCACTGCGAACAACCACTTCTTGTTCTTTTTCGTCAAGTTCTGAGGTAACAACGTATTCGGCATCCGCTAAGAAGAACTCACTTTCTTTGAATTGGTGAATTTTTGCACGCTGCTGACCTTCAACAAGTACTTTGACAGTACCATCAGGGAGCTTTAGTAACTGAAGAATGGTAGCGACTGTACCTACGTTAAATAGATCGTCGATTGAAGGCTCATCAGTGTCCGCTTCTTTCTGCGCTACAAGTAGTACTTGTTTGTTAGCTTCCATTGCCGATTCAAGGCATGTAATCGATTTTTCACGACCAACAAACAATGGAATAACCATGTGTGGGTAAACCACTACATCACGTAGAGGTAGCACGGGGATTTCGATACGCTCGGAACGTTCCAAGTTCATATATTTCTCTCTTCCGCTTTAACTTATAAAGCAGTATATGGGGCTTAAACGACTGGATTCAATGGAAGAATAAAAAAAAGGAGGTAATTGCTTACCTCCTTTTTCAATTTGAGCGACTTGTCTAAAAAAGACCTACTCTGCAACAGCTGCTTGGTTATCTGAGTTGCTGTAAATCAATAGTGGTTCTGACTCACCATTAATTACCGACTCATCAATCACAACCTTGCTTACATCAGTTGAAGATGGCAGTTCATACATAGTTTCTAGCAGAACACCCTCCAAAATAGAGCGTAGACCACGAGCACCGGTTTTACGATTCATTGCTTTCTTAGCAATTGCGCGTAGGGCGTCTTCACGGAATTCTAACTCTGTATCCTCAAGCTCAAATAATGCTGCGTACTGTTTTGTCAGTGCATTCTTTGGCTCACAAAGGATTTGGATTAGCGCTTCTTCATCAAGCTCTGTCAGTGTTGTTGTAACAGGTAGACGACCAATGAATTCTGGAATCAGGCCGTACTTCACTAGATCTTCAGGTTCTACTTGAGTGAACAATTCACCGATAGTTTTGGTTTCATCTTTTGAACGCACTTCTGCGCCGAAGCCGATACCTGAACCAGTTTCTACACGTTGCTCAATCACTTTATCTAGGCCGGCAAACGCACCACCACAGATAAATAGGATCTTAGATGTATCCACTTGCAAGAACTCTTGCTGCGGATGCTTACGACCACCTTGAGGTGGAACTGAAGCCACTGTACCTTCAACAAGTTTTAGTAGAGCTTGCTGTACACCTTCACCAGACACGTCACGCGTGATTGATGGGTTTTCAGCTTTACGAGAAATCTTGTCGATTTCATCGATGTAAACAATGCCACGTTCCGCTTTCGCTACGTCGTAATCACATTTCTGAAGCAACTTCTGGATGATGTTTTCAACATCTTCGCCCACGTAACCCGCTTCGGTTAGTGTTGTTGCGTCTGCCATTGTGAATGGAACGTCTAGGAAACGAGCCAGTGTTTCAGCCAATAGTGTTTTACCACTACCAGTAGGACCGATAAGAAGAATGTTACTCTTACCTAGCTCTACGCCTTCAGCTGTCGTATCACCATTACGTAAACGCTTGTAGTGGTTATAAACTGCAACTGCTAGCACTTTCTTCGCGTATTCTTGACCGATTACATAGTCGTCAAGATGCTCACGAATCTCACGCGGCGTTGGCAGCGATTCCGATTCTTTCTTAGGAAGAACATCTTTAATTTCTTCACGAATAATGTCGTTACAAAGATCGACACATTCATCACAAATGTAAACAGAAGGACCTGCGATTAACTTGCGAACTTCGTGTTGGCTTTTGCCACAGAAAGAGCAGTAAAGCAGTTTACCGCTACCACCCTCTTTGCTTTTATCTGTCATTCGCTAACCTCTTAGCCTTTACTCTCTATGCTTGAGTGTATATCAATTTGAATCACTTTGCGTTAAACAATTGCCCTGCAATTATTGACCGCGGTGATTAAGAACTGAATCCACCAAGCCGTATTCTACTGCTTGATCAGCAGACATGAAATTGTCACGATCTGTATCACGCTCAACAACTTCTAGAGGCTGACCCGTGTGCTCTGCCAATAGTTTGTTTAGCTTTTGCTTGATCGTTAGGATCTCTTGCGCATGAATTTGAATATCAGACGCTTGGCCTTGGAAGCCGCCAAGTGGCTGGTGAATCATTACACGTGAGTTTGGAAGCACGTGACGCTTACCTGGAGTACCACCCGCTAGTAAGAATGCACCCATAGAGCAAGCTTGACCCATACATACTGTGCTCACGTTTGGCTTGATGAACTGCATTGTGTCGTAGATAGACATGCCTGCTGTTACGCTACCGCCAGGTGAGTTGATGTAAAGATAGATATCTTTGTCTGGGTTTTCTGATTCCAAGAAAAGCAGTTGAGCCACGACAAGATTTGCCATGTGGTCTTCCACTTGACCTGTTAAGAAAATGATACGTTCTTTTAATAGACGAGAATAAATATCGTAAGAACGTTCACCACGGGAAGTCTGTTCAACCACCATAGGAACTAGTGCGTCCATAATCGATGGCATTGTGTTTTTTTCTTGGTAGCTCATATTCTTATGTCCCTAAAATAAATGGCCCGAATGATTAAATCATACGGACCATTGTTAGCAGAATTGTTGACCGTACGTCAACCTTCTACGTCAGATATTACTATATTAAGCAGGTTGCTGATTCATTAGCTCGTTGAAGCTAACTTCTTTATCAGAAACTTGAGCTTTAGCGATGATTGCATCAATAGCTTGCTCTTCTAGAGCAACATTGCGCATGTTGTTCATCATTTGCTCGTTTTGCTCGTAGTAAGCAATAACTTCTGTTGGATCTTCGTATGCTGTAGCCATCTCTTCGATGATAGCTTTAACTTTCTCATCGTCAGCTTTTAGCTCTTCAGTCTTGATTACTTCACCAAGAAGAAGACCTACAACTACGCGACGTTTAGCTTGCTCTTCGAACAGCTCACGTGGAAGTTGGTCAGCAGCTTCAGTGTTGCCACCGAAACGTTGAGCAGCTTGTTGACGTAGAACACCGATTTCTTGATCGATTAGAGCAGAAGGTACGTCGATGTTGTTTTCGTTAACTAGACCGTCGATAGCTTGCTCTTTGATGCGGTTCTTAACAGCTTGCTTAAGCTCACGCTCCATGTTCTTACGAACTTCAGCTTTAAGACCTTCAACACCGTCAGCAGCGCCGAACTTAGAAACGAATTCTTCGTTTAGTTCAGGAAGTTCACGAGCTTCAACTTTGTTCAGCTTGATAGAGAACTTAGCTGCTTTACCTTTTAGGTTTTCAGCGTGGTAATCTTCTGGGAAGTTTACGTCGATTTCGAATTCCATACCTGCTGTTTTACCAACGATACCGTCTTCGAAGCCAGGGATCATGCGACCAGCGCCCATCTCTAGTGGGAAGTTCTCAGCTTTGCCGCCTTCGAATTCTTCACCGTCGATAGAACCAACGAAGTCGATAGTTGCACGAGAACCAGCGTCAGCAGCAGCTTCAACTTCAGTCCAAGTTGCTTGTTGCTTACGTAGAGTTTCGATCATTTCTTCAACGTCAGCTTCTTTAACTTCTACTGCTGGTTTCTCAACAGTGATGTTTTCTAGACCTTTCAGCTCAACTTCTGGGTAAACTTCAAAAGTTGCGTTGAATACTAGATCAGCGCCTTCGTTGTTTTCAACTGGTGCGAAAGTAGGTGCGCCAGCTGGGTTGATTTTCTCTTTAACGATCGCTTCGATGAAGTGACGTTGCATTACTTCGCCCATCACGTCTTGACGTACTGCTTTGCCGTACATTTTAGCAACCATCTTCATTGGCACTTTGCCTTTACGGAAACCATCGAAACGACGGTTTTTCGCGATGTTGCGTAGTTCAGCTGTAACTGCATCTTCGATGTTAGCAGCAGGAACAGTAATATTAAGACGGCGCTCTAGGCCTTCTAGCGTTTCAACAGTAACTTGCATTATATAAACCTCAAAACTGGCTCAGTAATCTGAGCATATGAGCCGTAACTTAGCTTTAATTCAAAAGCCGACGTTGTTGGCTGCATCCTTGTGTAGTGCTCTATCCGAACACCTAATTTAAAATCGAGCATTGATATCTGAATTGATTATTCAACCAAACACCAGACTAATCAGCGATATCTTCGTTCTTCACACGTCGATTAAAACGTAATAAAGCTTGTTTTCAGAAACAAGAAAGGTATCTCCGATTAGCCTCAGGACAGAAATTTTAGACGCGACATTCTAGCGATCTGTTTAATCTCTGTCGAGCCGTTCACCTCTGCATGATGATGAATGCTCTAAATTCGTCCAACTAAGTGATACAAAAACGATCAAATCATCACTTAGCACAACAGAAATGGGGACAATAGCGACTTTTTCAAGGGAATCGAGGGCTTTTTTTGCTAAAAACCTTAAAAAGAGATCTTGCTCTTGTTTTACCCCTCAGAGTCGATAACTTTTTCAACAATCCCCGTTACAAACCCTTAACCTACCCCCACCTGTCCACTCTCTGCTTTCAGCAAAAACTACCGCTATTTGCTACCATAAACGAGAGAAGACAGGCTTGATTGTTTACCAAAGAAATTAGCGGAGAGCCTTCATGTTTCAAGCTTTTAGAATCCCCATATTATTAATGGTCACATACAGTTCACTGATGGTGTTTGGCGGTCATTGGGTATGGAGCACAAGTCATGAAAGTTTGTTAAATGATCACCAATCTAACTTAGACCGCTTTTCCGTCCACATTGCCAGCCAATTGGATAAGTTTGCCCATATCCCTGAGCTTCTTTCGAAGGATAAAGAGCTAGTTGATGCCCTACACTCACCAAGCAACACTGCTCAGATAGAGCTAACCAATCGCTACCTAGAGCACGTCAACACTGTGATTCAGGCGTCCGACACCTATTTATTGGATAGCATCGGTACCACTATCGCAGCCAGTAACTGGAACCTAAAACATTCTTTTGTCGGACGCAATTTTGCCTTCCGTCCTTATTACCAACAAGCTATTCAAGGACATGAAAAGCAGTACTTCGCTTTAGGTTCAACTTCAGGAAAGAGAGGCTACTATTACTCTTACCCGGTCTCTTATGCTGCTGAAATCATTGGCGTAATTGTGGTAAAAATGGATTTATCTTCGATTGAAGCAAGCTGGCAAGGTAAACAGAGTTTTTTTGTCGCGGATGATAAAGACCAGATTATTTTTATGTCTAGCAATCCTGAATGGCTATTCAAAAGTCTTCAGCCTCTCGATGATACACAACAAGCTCGCATTCGCGAAAATCAGCAATACCTCGATACCCACATTGAAAGCCTCCACTTCTCTGGAGATCTAGAGGGCGCAACCAGCAGCATTCGTTCATCTCACCCGTTAGTTAAAGAGAAGTTTTTCACCTCTTCACGCTTTCTACCTGATCCTGGATTAACGGTCAGGGTATTCTCTCCCACCCACTTGGTTTGGTGGGACTTGATCGCCTATATGGTGGTACTGAGCTTGGTCTTTGCAATCATTTATCTGGTCATTCAACTTAATCTGCACCGTCAACACCGACGCGCCCAGATCGATAGGTTGCAGTCAGAAGCTAACCAAAAGCTAGAATTTCAAGTACTCGAAAGAACCTCTGAGCTACACGTAGAGATCAAGCAACGTATCGAAACCGAGCGGGTACTCAGACACACCCAAGACGAGCTCATCCAAGCGGCAAAACTGGCGGTATTGGGCCAGATGTCAGCAAGTATTAGTCATGAATTGAATAATCCACTCGCTGCGATTCGTAGTTATGCTGACAATGGCCGACTGTTTCTAGCTAAAGAGAAAACAGATCGTGTCGATGACAACTTATCGCGTATTTCATCGCTCACCGACCGCATGGCGAAAATTAGTCACCAGCTTCGCTCCTTTGCTAAAAAGTCGACAGCGGAAGAGCTACACATATTACAGATCCTCCCCGTATTGCATTCATCTAGGGAGTTGATGAAGCCACAACTCAAGAGTGAACGAGTTAAGGTCAACGAACTCCCTGAGACCTTTGATGCTTGCGTGCTCGCCAACGCCATTCAACTAGAACAGGTGATCATTAACCTGCTGACCAACGCAATTCAGGCGATGGAACAACAAGACGACAAACTATTAGCTATTCTGTTAGAGATTAGGGAGTCCGACCATCAACAAGCCAAGACCTTGCTGATTCATGTCGATGATAACGGTCCCGGTTTCACCTCCCCTTCGAACGGAAACTTTTTTGAACCCTTCCATACCACCAAGAAAAATGGACTTGGATTAGGGCTATCGATTTCTCAGCAAATAATCAGCGGAATAAACGGCAAACTCGTTACCGGTAGAAGCCCTCAAGGTGGTGCTCGATTCAGCATAGAGTTGCCCCTTGTTGAACAAGAATAGCAAGCAAAAACTCAGCAATAACCAGAATACAAAGAAGTAAAGGAACCACTATGTGTCACGTCTATTTCATTGATGATGAATCCGATCTAAGAATGGCGATTGAACAGAGCTTCGAGCTCGCCGACATTGATGCCGAATTCTTTCCCGATGCGGAGTCTGCTCTGCTCGCGATTCAAGAAAACGGCTTACCTCACGTGATCATCACTGATATCTGTTTACCGGGTCTTTCCGGGCATGATTTGCTCAACACCGTGATGCACAAGGACAAAGAGATCCCCGTTATTATGATTACTGGTCACGGCGATATTTCAATGGCCGTTCAAGCAATCCAATACGGTGCTTACGACTTCATCGAAAAACCTTTCGCCAATGAGCGCCTAATCGAAACTACCAAACGAGCGATAGAAAAACGTCAACTCACCCTTGAGAACCTTGAATTAAAACGTTCACTTAAGGCCAGCCAAGCGCTCGGCCCAAGAATCATTGGTGACACGCAATCAATGACGGAGCTGCGGTCTATCATCACTCACGTTGCCGACACCAACGCAGATATTTTGTTATTTGGCGAAACAGGTACAGGCAAAGAGTTGGTCGCACGCTCTTTACATGAACAAAGCAGCAGACGAGAACAAAACTTCGTCGCAGTCAATTGCGGTGCGGTCCCCGAAAACCTGATTGAGAGTGAGCTGTATGGTCATGAGAAAGGTGCATTCACTGGCGCAGAAAGCAAACGAGTGGGTAAATTTGAATTTGCTCAAGGCGGAACTCTATTCTTAGATGAAATTGAGTCCATGCCGATGCAGGCACAAATTCGTTTGCTGCGTGTATTGCAGGAACGCGTCATCGAAAGGGTTGGGTCTAATGGTTTAGTCCCGCTAGACATTCGAGTAATTGCGGCAACTAAAATTGACCTAAAGAAAGCCGCTGAAGAAGGTACTTTCCGCCAAGATCTCTATTATCGACTCAATGTAGTGACCCTAGATTTACCGCCGTTAAGAAGCCGACAAGAAGATATCCCAGCACTCTTCCACCACTTCTTACTGGTCGCTGCAGCGCGTTATGGCAAGACAGCCCCGGCACTTCCACAAAAAGAACTGCACGCGCTTTTGGCTCATGATTGGCCCGGCAATGTACGTGAACTACGCAATAGCGCTGAACGCTTCATTTTACTCGGAAAGCTTGCTCAACTGGGGGATAGTGCGAACTCAGAGACCCATTCAGACGCCAGTACTAGCCTATCGGACCAAGTGTCAGAGTTCGAAAAAGCGGTGATCGAGCGCGCGCTGATTGAGAATGAAGGGAGTATAAAATTAACCATGTCTCAATTAAATGTCCCAAGAAAAACGCTTTACGACAAAATGCAACGTTATCAAATCGACAAAGATAATTTTAAGTAAACAATAGATTTTGAAGTGAAAAATTAAACTGCGAAATACAAGAATCAACAACGAAACAAAACGCAAAGCGCAACTTGATCTGAACGTATATCGAAACTGGCAGAGATAACATTCCTCTTCCATAATTCATATGTCGACTTTAAGGATAAGTTGCATATGAATGAAAAAACGACCATTCCTGTCATTGTAGATACAGTGCTAATTGATGACCATTATGAAGTAGAAAGAAGATCTGGGCGCGAGCGAAGAAAGAAAAAACTGCGCTGGAAAGGCTACGACAGACGCATAAGCGGCACATTACGGCGCGGGAAAAAGAAAGCGATAGATGAAAAAGTATAACTCTTCATCTATCGCTGTTATCCCTATTGATAATAAACCGTCCGTTAGATTAACCGTGTATCTAAACCGCTAACTACTTGGTTATGATCTCTGGACCCATCAATGTGGTCGGTAACCATGTCGATACCCAAGGCACGTAAGTGACGATAATCAGGAATAAGAACATCACGCCAACCCACGGCAATGCGGCTTTTACCACGTTCATCATCGACATCTTCGCGACACCTGCGGTCACAAACAAATTGAGCCCGACAGGCGGCGTTATCATCCCTATCTCCATGTTCACCACCATCATGATACCAAGATGAATTGGGTCGATACCGAGCGCAATTGCAATTGGGAAAACCAAAGGAGCTACGATGATCAGCAAGCCCGATGGCTCCATGAACTGCCCACCAATCAAGAGCAGAACGTTCACCACAATCAAGAAGGTGATCGGCCCTAAGCCAGCAGAAAGCATAGACTCAGTGATCATTTGAGGAATACGTTCTTCTGTCAGTACATGCTTGAGAATCAACGCGTTCGCAATAATAAACAGCAGCATGATAGTCAGCTTACCCGCATCATAGAGTGTGTCTTTGGTATCTTTGTGACAAAAGGTTTGGAACACTTTCACCAGCACAGGCTTGGTATTGTTCTTGTCAGCGAAAGGTCCCATATCTTTATAGATAAAGTTGGCAATAAAGAATGCGTAAACCGCTGCAACAGCCGCCGCTTCTGTTGGTGTAAAAATACCGCCGTAGATACCACCCAGAATGATGACAATCAGCAGTAGGCCCCAACTCGCATCCTTCGCTGCTGCAAACATCTCGCCCCAGCCCACAAAAGGCTGTGCTGGAATCTTCTTAATACGTGCCGCAATGTAGATAGCAATCATCAACATCACACCCGCCAGCAGACCAGGAATCACACCGCCTAGGAACATACGGCCTACCGATACATCCGTCGCCGCAGCGTAAACGACCATCACGATTGACGGTGGAATCAAAATACCCAAGGTACCTGCGTTACAGATAACCCCTGCCGCGAATTCTTTTGTGTAGCCGTTTTTGATCATACCTGCGATAACAATACTACCGATCGCTACTACCGTTGCAGGAGATGAACCAGAAAGGGCTGCGAACATCATACATGCCACAACCGACGCCATCGCCAAGCCGCCACGGAACCACCCCACCATCGCGATAGCGAAACGAATAATACGTTTAGCCACGCCGCCAGTAGACATGAAGCTAGAGGCCAAGATAAAGAAAGGAATCGCTAAGAGTGTGTAGTGGCCTGCAAATGCATTAAACAGCGTTTGTGCGACTGAAGCTAATGACGCATCTGAATGCATCAACAAGAATATTACGCTCGATAAACCTAGTGAAATTGCAATTGGTACACCGACCAACATGAAAGCAATTACCATTAAAAATAGAAATAACATTGCCATGATTAGTCTTCCTTACCGTTAGATTTGGTACTCGACTCATTCGCTTTGTTCTGCGGAGTCGAATTCAATACCGCTGTCGCATCTTCGTCAGAGCCCGCTAGCACGTCCGCTTTCAACGCATCCAACTCTTCTTCCGCTTCGTGTCCTGCAATCATGCGGTCAAGCTTGCCTGTTACTACTTGGTAAGCAACTTGAGCAAAACGGAACGTCAGCATTGCCATGCCAATCGGCAGCGCCATATAAGGAATAAAACGTGGCAGTTTCTCGTATCGCTCGCCTTCATTTAGCCAGTCAGCAAGAAACTGAAGCATCTCTGGCATTGGGATATCATCGGTCTCATACCATGCGCGATCGGTCGCGAATGGGTACCAATAATTCCAAGAGCCGATAAGAAGTAAGATTGAAAATACTAGGCAGCTCGTCACGGCGATTAGCGCATACACTTTGCGTAGCTTTTCTGGGGCAAGGTTGATGATCACATCAACACCAATGTGGAAGTGTTTTTTAACGCCATAAGATGCGCCCACTAACACCATCCAAGCAAACATGAACACCGTCAGCTCCAGTGCCCATAAGATGTTGTCATTGAATGCGTATCGAAATACCACATTGGCAAAAGTAAGTAGCGTCATTGCGCCAAGAAAAAATGCGATTAATGACTCTTCAATCACATCCGTAACTCTTCCGACTTTGGAAAAAAGAGAGGTTTCCAATGCTGATTCGCTAGAATTTGGTTGTTCCATTTGAGGCTTTTCCATAATTGACTCCGCTTATAATTGTTTTAGTAAGGAGTGACGAATACTCGCCACTCCCTTAGCGGTGTTATTGGTTTGAAGCTAACGCTGCATCGATAAGGTCTGAACCGATGTCTTTTTCAAACTTCTTCCATACTGGTTGAAGTGCAACTACCCATGCTTCACGCTGTTCAGGCGTAAGTGTACGAACCTCACCACCCGCTTCGATGATGTTGTTTTTGTTCGCTAGGTTAACTTTTGAAGATTCCGCATTACGCGTTTCCGAGACTTCTTGAACGATAGTGCCAAGCTGCGCGCGTACATCTTCAGGAAGGTCTTTCCAAAAGTCGTTTGACGTTACAACTAGATAATCCAAGATACCGTGATTGGTTTCTGTCACGCCATCTTGTACTTCAAAGAACTTCTTGCCGTAGATGTTTGACCATGTGTTCTCTTGACCATCGATAACCTTAGTTTGTAGGCCACCGTATACCTCTTTGAAAGACATCTTCTGAGGGTTAGCACCTAACTGCTCAAACTGAGCCACCAATACATCTGATGCTTGAACACGGAACTTCAAACCTTCTGCATCTTCAGGGCTTAGTAGTGGCTTGTTCGCCGACATCTGCTTCATGCCGTTGTGCCAAAACGCTAAACCTTGCAGACCACGGCGCTTCATCGCATTCTTCAGCTTTTCACCAGATTCTGAGTTTTGGAAACGGTCAACGGCGTCTACATCTTCAAATAGGAATGGAAGGTCAAAAATGCGGTATTTCTTGGTGAACTTCTCAAATTTAGACAGCGAAGGTGCCGCCATTTGAATATCACCATTTAACAGGGCTTCCAGTACCTTATTATCATCGTAAAGCGTCGAGTTAGGGAAAACTTGCATACAAGCTTTACCATTCATTTCAGTGTTTACTCGCTCTTCTAGTAGAGAAGCGGCAATGCCTTTCGGGTGCTTATCGGTATTGGTTACGTGACTGAATTTAATCACGATTTCACCAGGATCACAGTTTGCAGCGGCATTAAAACTTGTGAGCGCCAGAGCAGATACAGACAGCAGGGTAAGAGGCTTAAACATTATTATTCTCCTTAGTAAACAAAGCAGCCCTTCAATGGGAACTGCGTGCTTTCACTAAGGCAATTAACGCGCCATATTGATACAAAACATTAACAAGCCTTTAACCACAAGGCTTCATCATCGTTGCCAACATGAGTCGCCAGCGCTTTGCAAAATTTAATGGGTGGAAAATGACACATAGAATATTTATAAATGGGTGGGAGTTGACCAAAGCATCAATGATAAATGAGGTCTGACCAAAAGCCCCTTTCACGAAGATGCCTTGAAGTAATTTCGACCTATCCTGTAGAGTGCTGCACAACTTAGTCAGATTTACTGATCCACTATAAACCAAGAGTTGCTACCCATGAGTCAGATCTACCATCACCCAGTACAGATTTACTACGAAGATACCGATCACTCAGGTGTGGTTTATCACCCTAACTTCCTTAAATACTTTGAGCGTGCGCGCGAGCATGTGTTGGGCAGCGATAAACTGGCAACATTATGGAATGAACACGGATTGGGTTTTGCGGTGTATAAAGCCAACATGACTTTCCAAGATGGGGTTGAGTTCGCTGAGATTTGCGACATCCGAACCTCTTTTGAACTCGATGGCAAATACAAAACGCTATGGCGACAAGAAGTGTGGCGCAAAGGTGCCACGAAGCCTGCGGTGATTGGTGATATTGAAATGGTCTGCCTTGATAAAGACAAGCAACTTCAGCCTGTACCCGCTGAAGTATTAAAAGCGATGCTTGGCGAAACGAGCTAACTTCACCTCACCAAGCTAGCTTAAAAGAGATGAGATGATGAAAAGGTTCTCATCTCTATCTGCATCGGTAGCAAATTTCCGCCGAGCGTAACCGCAAAGCGATACTGCTCATCCAACCGCCCTAAACAACATTGCCAATCTGTAGAAATATCGGTTTGCTCAGTAACATCCAGCCCAACTCCACTGTATATGCTGATCTCACCATACAATCTAATTTCATCCTGCAAGTTTGGTTGAAAATCCGAAGGGTGATGTGACTGTGTTTGCTCCGTCAGATTGGAGAAATCGAACGAAAAGCTTCGCAACGATGTGGCTAGCCCTTTACCTGTCGCTTTGATATACGACTCCTTCAGCGCCCACAGATCGAAAAAGCGCTCTCTTTGTTCTTCTTTGCTGAGCTCAAGTAAATCCGTCAATTCCGTATCTGAAAAGTAGTGCTTCATGATCGAGTCGATATTGGTCGAACTTCTGGCATGTTCGATATCAACGCCTAATTGAAGTGACTTTCCTTCTCTCTGGCAAACTGCGATTAACAAATATTCTTTGCTATGACTGATATTGAAATTCAGGCCGGTTTCTATTTGTTGTTTCTCAATTAATCTTGGCTTCCCTTTCTCACCATATTCAAACCGCCACGCTTTAGGCGTTAAATCCGAATAACAAGACAGTACTCCTCTCAAGTAGTTGCGAACATACATGGCTTGAACTTGAGACGAGGGCACTCTATAGCGTTCAACTTTCTCAATTTCATCGGCCGTGAGTGTCTCTTTGAGGTGTGATTTGATATCGATATCGTCACACAAATCACTCAAAGAACATAACCATAAATCGACGATTGGGTTTTCCATTTTACTCACGTTCACTTCTTCAAACCACTCATCAAAAAACCATCAAAACGGACAAATTTAACTCACCTATAATTTGAGATAAACATAGAGAATTCGTACAGGAAACACCCTTCATATACGGGCTTAAAAATAACTTTTCAAATAATAACAAATTAAAACACGGATCACATTCCACCTTATGGAATAGGCACCTATTAAATGTTACTTACAAAAATCTGACATAGATCTCACAAAGTTAAAATATAGAGTATAAACACTAAAAAATCACATATACCCATTAATTATCAATAAGTTAATTTCATCAAAAATACAAAAAACAAAAGTTCAGAAAAATCATCTGGTCTGAACAGATCATAGTGGCCTCTGGGAGCATTGTATCGACCACTCACCTCGGGTAGCCTGCTCAACCATTAAACAAATTCACACGTTTTCTTTGCGGATACCGACTTGTCGTTTAGTCAGACTTTGAACAGGATTTTAATGGACATCGCCTCAACATTTGAATGCCACCGTCGCGCATGAAATACCTCCCCTACTCTCGTAAGTCAACGCACTTCGAAAAACTAATTTCTATCTGGTTGCCGCCACTCAGCAACCTGAATTTTCAGCTGCGCTTCCCTAAGTCTGTTTCAGATTTTCTTTCTATAGCTTTAAAAGCGCAGCCTCAAAACACGACATCACTTTCTGTGATTTCTAGTGGAGACTCATAATGAGCCAACCCGAGACAAATACACCGGAATCAGTCGACGATTCTCGATTGAATAAACGCCTTAAAGATATGCCTGTCGCTATCGTTGGTATGGCGAGCATGTTTGCAAACTCTCGTTACCTGAATAAATTTTGGGACCTTATCAGCGAAAAGATCGATGCGATTACTGAAGTACCAGATACGCACTGGCGTCCAGAAGATTACTACGATTCAGATCGTACTACGCCAGACAAGTCTTACTGTAAGCGCGGTGGTTTCATCCCTGAAGTGGACTTCAACCCAATGGAGTTCGGCCTTCCGCCAAATATCCTAGAACTGACTGATACGTCACAGCTGCTTTCTCTGATCGTGGCAAAAGAAGTACTTGAAGATGCCAAGCTGCCTGAAGGCTACGATCGCGATAAGATCGGTATCACGCTGGGTGTTGGTGGTGGTCAGAAGATCGCTCAAAGCCTTAACGCTCGTCTTCAATACCCTGTTTTGAAAAAAGTATTCAAGAGCAGTGGTATCAACGACGAAGACAGCGAAATGCTGATCAAAAAATTCCAAGACCAATACATCCACTGGGAAGAGAACTCATTCCCTGGTTCATTGGGTAACGTAATTTCAGGTCGTATTGCTAACCGCTTTGACCTTGGCGGCATCAACTGTGTAGTAGATGCTGCGTGTGCAGGCTCTCTAGCCGCAATGCGCATGGCTCTTAGTGAGCTGGTTGAAGGCCGCAGTGAAATGATGATCACGGGTGGTGTGTGTACTGATAACTCACCAACCATGTACATGAGCTTCTCTAAAACACCTGCATTTACCACCAATGAAACCATTCAACCTTTCGATATCGACTCAAAAGGCATGATGATTGGTGAAGGCATCGGTATGGTAGCTCTTAAGCGTCTTGAAGATGCAGAGCGCGACGGCGACAGAATCTACTCAGTGATTAAAGGTGTCGGTTCTTCTTCGGATGGTAAGTTCAAAAGCATTTACGCACCTCGCCCTGAAGGACAAGCAAAAGCACTAAAACGTGCTTACGATGATGCTGGTTTCGCACCGCACACACTTGGCCTTTTAGAAGCGCACGGGACAGGTACTGCAGCGGGTGATGTGGCTGAATTTGGTGGCTTAAACTCGGTATTCAGTGAGAACAATGAAGAGAAGCAACACATTGCGTTAGGCTCTGTGAAATCTCAAATTGGTCACACTAAATCAACCGCGGGTACTGCAGGTTTAATCAAAGCTGCATTAGCACTGCACCACAAAGTACTTCCGCCAACGATTAACGTATCGGCTCCGAATCCTAAGTTGGATATCGAGAACTCACCGTTCTACCTAAACACACAAACGCGTCCTTGGATGAAACGTGTCGACGGTACGCCACGCCGTGCAGGTATTAGCTCATTCGGTTTTGGTGGTACTAACTTCCACGTTGTATTGGAAGAGTACACCCCAGAACATGCTCGCGGTGACAAATACCGTCAGCGCCAAGTGCCGCAAACTCTGTTATTCAGCGCAGAATCTCGTCAAGCATTGGTCAATGAGCTAAAACAAGTTTCAACTCAAGTTGCCGATGCTGCGTTCAACCTGGAAGCGCTTGCTGAACAACATAGTTTGCGTGAAGTTGACGCTAAGCATGCTCGTATTGGTTTAGTCGTGACTGATCAAGCAGACCTTCAAGCGCAACTGACTCAAGCGGTTTCTATGCTTGAGAGCCAAGCCAAAGCACATTGGCAGATGCCAAACGGCACTAGCTACCGTGAGTCAGCACTGATTGCTGAAAACGGTGCAGGTAAAGTCGCGGCACTATTCGCAGGTCAAGGTTCGCAATACCTAAACATGGGTCGCGAGCTTGCTTGTCATTACCCTGAGATGCGCCAACAGCTTGCTCAAGCGGATCAGGTATTTGGTCAGCACAAGAAAACAGCTCTGTCGCAAATTCTGTTCCCAATTCCAACCTTCACACCTGAAGCAACTAAAGCTCAAGAAGCGGTACTAACCAACACGGCCAACGCGCAAAGTGCGATTGGTACTGTGTCTATGGGTCAGTTCGACATCATGACTCAGGCTGGCTTCAAAGCAGACATGGTCGCAGGCCACAGCTTTGGTGAGTTAAGTGCACTATGTGCATCGGGTGTTATCTCGCAAGACGATTACTACCAGTTAGCTTTCGCTCGTGGCGATGCGATGGCTGCGACACCTGAACAAGGTGACAGCGGTACTATGTTTGCAGTCATCCTAGACGCAGACAAACTTCCAGCCGTTGAAAGCTGCATCAGCCAATTCGAAGGCGTGAGCATTGCCAACTACAACGCTCCGACTCAACTGGTTATTGCAGGTCCAACCGCGACGGTTCAACAAGCAGCACAAGCGCTAACAGAACAAGGCTTCAAAGCAATTGCTCTGCCAGTTTCTGGCGCTTTCCACACACCGCTTGTTGCTCACGCTCAAAAACCATTTGCTGCTGCAATCGATAAAGCTTCATTCAGCGCTCCAACGCTGCCGCTTTACTCAAACGCAACGGGCAAACTGCACAGCAAAGACGCGAAAGCGATCAAGAAAGCATTCAAACAGCACATGCTGCAATCGGTTCGTTTCAGCGAGCAAATTGAAGCGATGTATGAAGCAGGCGCGCGCGTATTCGTTGAGTTCGGTCCTAAGAACATTCTTCAAAAGCTGGTTGAGAAAACATTGGCTGATAAGAACGAAGAGCTTTACGCAATCAGTATCAACCCAAGCCCTAAAGGCGACAGTGACCAACAGCTTCGTTTAGCTGCGGTTCAACTGTGCGTTGCAGGTATTTCATTAGACAACATTGACCCTTACCAAGCTGACATTGCTGAACCTGCGAAGGCATCACCAATGAACATCAAGCTGAATGCAACCAACTACATCAGCCCTGCTACTCGTAAGAAAATGGATCAATCATTGGCTTCGGGCAACGTCACCGAAAAGACTGAGATTGTTGAAGTGAAAGTTGAAGTCGAGAAAATCGTGGAAAAAGAAGTGATTAAAACAGAAATCGTTGAAGTACCTGTGGCTACTCCTCAAGCTTCAAATGTACAACAGTCAGCTGCCCCAGCACCAAGTGCACAAGTAGCAACAGCAGCTCCGCAATCACAAGTGGTTCAAACTGCCCCAGCGACTAGTCAGCCAACAGCTCAAGTAACGGTAGATGAGTCTTCATTGCAGTCGTTCTTCAATGCTCAACAACAAGCAGCAGAAGTACATCAGCAGTTCCTTGCGATTCCTCAGCAATACGGTGACACGTTCAACACCCTAATGTCTGAGCAAGCGAAAATGGCAACAGCAGGCGTAGCAATTCCTGAAAACCTACAGCGTTCTATGGAGATGTTCCACCAGCACCAAGCTGAAACGCTAAAAGCTCACGCTCATTACCTAGAAATGCAAGCGCACAGCAACAGCTCTGCACTTAATATGCTGACGCAAGGTTCAGTGCAAACCGCACAACCAACCTTCGTTGCATCAGTAAATGCTCAGCCAGCGATTCAAACTACTCCAACAGCTATCGTTGAACAGCCTGTAGCTCAAGTGCAAACGGCTCCTGTACAAACCGCGCCAGTTCAAGCTCAGTCTGTTCAAGTTACGCCAGTACAGAAAGCCGTGCCTGCACCGAAAGTCGCGGCTCAAGCGGCAGCGCCTGTTGCAGCTCAACCTGTGCCAGTTAAAGCACAACCAGCTCCTGTGGCTGCACCAGTAGCAGTACAATCAGCAGATGCTGAAAAAGTAATGCTAGAAGTGGTCGCCGAGAAAACGGGTTACCCAACGGAAATGCTTGATCTAGAAATGGACATGGAAGCAGACCTTGGTATCGACTCAATCAAGCGTGTAGAGATCCTTGGTACCGTTCAAGACGAAATGCCGAACCTACCTGAGCTGAACCCTGAAGATTTAGCTGAGTGTCGTACTCTTGGTGAAATCGTTACCTACATGAACAGCAAGATGCCAGCATCAGCGCCTGTGGCAGCACAGCCAAGCGCAGCTGCTCCTGTTCAAGCCGCTAACGGTCTTGATGCGAAAGTCGTTCAACAAACCATGCTAGAAGTGGTGGCTGAGAAGACAGGTTACCCAACGGAAATGCTTGATCTAGAAATGGATATGGAAGCTGACCTTGGTATCGATTCAATCAAGCGTGTTGAGATTCTTGGTACGGTTCAAGATGAACTGCCTACTCTTCCAGAGCTAAACCCTGAAGACTTAGCTGAGTGTCGCACTCTTGGCGAAATTGTTGACTACATGAACAGTAAACTTCCGACTTCTGCACCAGTTGCAGCACAAACGGAAGTAGTGGCGCCAGCAGCAGCTAACAACGGACTAGATGCGGCTGTCGTTCAAAAAACCATGTTAGAAGTAGTCGCAGAGAAAACGGGCTACCCGACTGAAATGCTAGACCTAACAATGGATATGGAAGCTGACCTTGGTATCGACTCAATCAAACGTGTTGAAATTCTAGGGACAGTTCAAGACCAGCTACCGACTCTTCCAGAACTAAACCCTGAAGATCTAGCAGAGTGTCGCACTCTCGGTGAAATTGTTGCTTACATGAATACTAAAAGCATGAACAGCAAACTTCCAGCTTCTACTCCTGTAGCATCTGCACCAGCGCAAGCAGTCTCAAACGGTTTAAACGCCGAGCAAGTTCAAGGCACAATGTTGAGCGTAGTAGCGGATAAAACGGGCTACCCAACAGAAATGCTCGACCTAGCAATGGACATGGAAGCAGACCTTGGCATCGACTCAATCAAACGTGTTGAGATCCTTGGTACGGTTCAAGACCAGCTATCAACATTGCCAGAGCTGAACCCTGAAGACTTGGCTGAGTGTCGTACTCTTGGCGAAATCGTTGACTACATGAATAGCAAGTTAGCTCCTAGTTCGGAAGTAGCGACAATGGCTCCTGCTGCAGAAGTAGAGGCAATTGTAAAAAGCACGAGCAATGACCTAAACCCTACTCATGTTCAATCAACAATGATGGAAGTGGTTGCCGATAAAACAGGCTACCCAGCAGAAATGCTCGACCTAGCGATGGACATGGAAGCAGACCTTGGTATCGACTCTATCAAACGCGTTGAAATTCTAGGTACGGTTCAAGACCAGCTACCAACGCTGCCAGAACTGAATCCTGAAGACTTAGCTGAGTGTCGTACGCTTGGTGAAATCGTTACCTACATGCAAAGCAAGCTATCCGCTTTAGCACCCGTAGCGACTGCTAAAGCTGAATCAGTAACGCCTATCGCAGAAACAGCGACAACGGAACTTCCTCCACACAATGAGGTAGCGCTAAAAAAGCTACCAGCGGCAGATAAACTCGTCGATTGTTTCTCAGAAGACGCTTGTGTTGTGATCACAGATGATGGTCACAACGCCGGCGTTCTAGCAGAAAAGTTGACCGCTAACGGCATTCAAGTTGCTGTAGTGCGTAGTGCTCTTTCTGCCGCGTCACCTTTAAACAGCGAAATCGCAAGCTACACACTCAACAGCGTCGATGATGCTGGTGTAACTGCGGTTATTAACGGCATAGAAGCAGACCTTAAAACGTCGAACAAAGTGATTGCTGGCTTCATTCACCTACAAGCTATCGTTGATGCTAAACAAAGCAACGAGCAAGCGGTAAACTTGAATGCAGACTCAAGAGCTTCACTGACGACAGCGTTCTTATTCGCCAAGCACCTAAATGGCCAACTGAATGCCGTTTCTGGTCGTAGCGTGTTCTTCACACTAAGCCGTATCGATGGTGGCTTTGGTTACCTAGATACTAAGCAATTAGCGAATGCAGAACTTAACCAAGCGGCTCTATCTGGTCTAACTAAGACACTGAGCCATGAATGGTCAAACGTATTCTGCCGTGCATTGGATGCTGACGCTTCTATTGATGCTCGTCACCTAGCTGAAGCTATCACAGGTGAACTGTTCGATATCGATACCGACACGGTTGAAATCGGCCTTAGCCATGCGGAAAACGGTGAATCTGGTCGTGCAACACTGATTGCGACAACACCAGGCGCTGCACAAACTAAAAACACAGGCGCTCAACTCACCAAGAGCGACAAAGTTCTGGTGACGGGTGGCGCTAAAGGCGTGACGTTTGAATGTGCACTGACGCTTGCTAAGCAATGTAAGTCTCACTTCATTCTTGCAGGTCGTAGTAAGCATATTACTTCAGCTGAGCTACCTCAGTGGGCACAAGGCAAGCAAGAGAAAGAGCTAAAACCAGCGGCTATCGCTCACCTACAAGCTACGGGTGATAAGCCAACGCCGAAAAAAGTTGATGCCTTGCTAAAACCGGTATTGAGCAGCCTTGAAATCAACGCAGCACTTGCCGCTTTCAACGAGATTGGCGCGAGCGCTGAATACCTAAGCCTAGATGTATCGAACCATGAGTCAGTAGCAAAAACGCTGGCAAATTTCGATGGCATCACTGGTCTTATCCACGGTGCAGGCGTACTGGCTGACAAACACATTCAAGACAAAACGCTTGATGAACTGAACATGGTTTACGGCACGAAAGTGGGCGGACTAGAAGCGGTTCTTAGCGGTCTTGATAGCAGCAAGCTAAAACTGATTGCGATGTTCTCTTCGGCGGCGGGTTTCTACGGAAACACAGGCCAAAGTGATTACTCGATGTCTAACGAGATCCTAAACAAAGCAGCTCTGCAGTTGTCTGCGCGTAACCCTCAAGCGAAAGTGATGAGCTTCAACTGGGGACCGTGGGACGGTGGCATGGTAAACGCAGCACTGAAACGTATGTTCACAGAGCGCGGTGTGTACGTAATTCCTCTTCAGGCGGGTGCAGAGCTATTTAGCTCTCAACTACTGAACGAAACTGGCATTCAATTGCTGGTTGGTACGAGCATGCAAGGTTCTGACAACAAGGAAGCTGCTGTAAAAAAGCTTAATGCGGAGTCTGTGCATCTTGCAAAGAGTCCGCTGAATACAAGCATCACTGTGACACGTCATCTTGATCCAAAGGCATTGCCTTTCATTCAAGATCACTGCATTGCCGGTAATCCTGTGTTACCGACAGTGTGTGCCATCCAATGGATGCGTGAAATCGCAGAGCAACTGTTAGGTGTGAACGTTAGCGTTCACAACTATAAACTGCTTAAGGGTGTGATTTTTGATACCGATGAAGTGCAAGAGCTAACGCTTGTCTTGTCTTCAGACGCTAAATCAAAAGATCAGCTAAAAGCAGTAATCAGTTGCCGAGGGCGACCACAGTATCAAGCTCAGTTGCAAGTTGCCTCTGTGCAAGTGTCTGAAGATGTTCAACAAGCGTCAACAAAGCGCTTTGAAGCCAACACTTCAGCACCTGTAACAGCGGCGCAAGCTCTATACAGTGACGGCACTCTGTTTCACGGACCAAGATTGCAAGGTATTACCTCAGTCGAACGCTTTGACGACTTAGGCTTATTGGCTCAATGCCAGTTGCCTCAGATTGAAAACAGCGACTGCGGAGCATTTATTCCTAAGCAAGGCTTTGGCGATAGCCAGCCATTTGCTGAAGATTATCTGTTGCAAGCCATGTTGGTATGGGCTCGATTGAAATACGGCGCGGCAAGCCTACCGTCTGCAATCGGTGATTTTATTTGTTACGCACCGATGCACAATGGTGACCAAGGTTGGCTAGAGCTGAGCGTGATAAAAAGCACGGCTCGTTCGCTGCAAGCTGATATCTCGCTTTACCACCAAGATGGTCGTTTAAGCGCAGTAATGAAAGGTGCCAAAGTCACCATCAGCAAGAGTTTAAATGACGCATTTTTGCCGAAGTCTAGCTCAGCAGTAGCGAGTAAGACTAAAACAGATAAGAAAACAGAAAAGGAGCAATTGTCATAGTGACTGTTCCTACTAATAAAGCGATGCCATTGCGCATCGCTCTTTTAGCTCAGCCAGCAAACGCGGCTGAGCTTTCTGCTGACTTATTCCCCTCGTTCCCAGGCATGATAACTGTTGTGGTTGATGGCAATTTTAATCAAGCACTTACTCAAGCGATTGAGGCAGTCAATCAAGGCAGTGCTGTTAAACTCTGTTTGGATTCTCACGATCTATCCTTAGTGATGTTGAGTGCACTGACCGCTGCTCAAAACAAGATTCACCCACACGCGAATTTAGCGGGCTTTGCCGAAACTCTCGATCTAGATAATGGAGATTGCGTTCAGCTTGCTCTAGAGATGTCACGCCGCCCCGCTTCAGATTTAAGCCATCAACAACAATACTCAGCCCTATCTGCTTCGCAGCAGTTTAATGAATTGTTGAATATGGTTAATGCGATATCGAGCCGTTCATTGCCGAGCCATTCATTACCTAACAATTACTGGTTCACTGAGCCGAACAAAGCACGTGTTGCTGCGTTAACTTTCAGTGACGATAGCCCAAAATCCACCAGCCTGATACTGGCTCAAGCGACCGGTTTGCAAGAACCAAAACCCTTACTATCGAGTGAGCGTTTGATGTTTGTGGTTTCTGGCAATGACCAAGCTGAATTGGTTTCTCAGTTGACCTCACTAAGAGCTGAGCTTAAATGCGTTAGCGATTCGGCGGACAGCGAACTTGCTATCGCCACCCTGATGCATTCAAACCTAAGCCACTTCCAAAACGTTCAGCACAATGCTGGCCTTAACTCGAACATAGTGATTCAGGCGGCTTCAATCGATGCTGCAATACAAGAGATCACAGCGCTAGAAAATACGTTGCCAAAAGTAATGGCTGACAATAACCAATACAAAACTCCTGCGGGCAGTTGTTTCTCACCGATGCCTCAAAGCAAAGGTGGCGTTGCATTTGTTTACCCAGGTGTTGGCACGATTTATCCCGGCATGTTGCGTGAGTTTCACCACCATTTCCCACAGTTATTTGCTCGTTTAGAACGTGAAGGTAACCTGAAAGAGATGCTGCAGGCTGATAAAACCTACGCTGAAGACTCGCAAGAAATGTCACTCAGTGAATTGGCAATTGCAGGTGTCGGCAGTAGTTATCTGTTAACACAACTGCTGTGTGATGAATTCAAAGTACAGCCAGACTTCGCTTTGGGTTACTCCAAGGGTGAAGCTTCAATGTGGGCCAGTTTGAATGTTTGGAAAAATCCGCATGCGTTGATTGAGATGACTCAAACTAGCCCTATTTTCACGACGGCTATTTCTGGTGAACTCACCGCAGTGCGTCAAGATTGGCAGCTGAACGGCGACGAAAGCATCCAATGGAATAGCTTTGTGGTTCGCAGTGATGCGCAAGCGATTGAGGCTCTGTTACCGGAGTTTCCACGTGCTTACCTTGCCATTATACAAGGTGACACCTGCGTACTGGCCGGTTGTGAAAGCACATGTCGTGCATTACTCAAGAAACTGGGTAAACGTGGTATTGCCGCGAATCGTGTTACCGCAATGCACACTACCCCAGCACTAAGTCAGCATAGCCAAGTGCGTGATTTTTACACGCAACCACTGTTCAACGAGTTGCCAAAGCATATCCGCTTTATCAGCGCAGCAGGCTTGCCAACTGGCGCACCAATCAATATCGATAGCGACAGCATCGCCCTTTCGATTGCCGACACCTTCTGTTCAACGCTGGATTTCACCGCGTTGATCCAGAGTGCGCGTCAACAAGGTGCTCGTCTGTTTGTCGAAGTAGGCGCCGATCGTCAAACCAGCACATTGATCGACAAGATCAACCGCAGCGACAGCGTATCAGACCAATACTACACAATCGCTTCCAATGCCAAGGGTGGCGACGATGTTGTCACGCTCATCAAGTGCATTGGTCAGCTCATTACTCATCAAATTCCACTGTCTGTCGAGCCACTAATTCAAGGGCTAGAACAACAGATCACCACCGCTAAGCAATTCAGTGGTGTGCCTCAAGGCAGCACAGTAGGTCATCAAGGAGAGCTAGTATGAGTTCTCAATATCAGGCTCAAGCTCAGAACAAACAGCAAGTGAAGTGCAATAAGATCGCCATTGTCGGTATTGCTAACCAATACCCTGAAGCCGATACGCCAAAAGACTTTTGGCAAAACTTGCTGAATAAAAAAGACTCTCGAACCACATTAAGCGCTGAAAAGTTAGGCGCTAAGCCTGAAAGCTATCAGGGTGTGCAAGGTGAATCAGACCGCTTTTACTGTGATAAAGGCGGCTACATCGAAAACTTCAATTTCGACAGCAATGGCTACCGCTTAACAGCTGAGTCATTCAAAGGTGTCGACCAGAGTTTTCTTTGGGCGTTAGATACCAGTCGTAAGGCTTTAGTCGACGCAGGCGTTAATTTAAATGCCGATGTTTTAGAGCGCACAGGCGTGATCATGGGCGCCCTTTCGTTCCCAACCACACGCTCGAACGACCTGTTTCTGCCGATGTACCACTCGGTAGTCGAAAAGGCACTACAAGCTAAATTGGCTAATGACCAGTTTTCACTGCTACCAACCAATGAAACAGCTCAAGACCTCAACCCGATCAACGGTGCTGCGGCACACAACGCCTCTAAGTTAGTGGCTGATGCGCTAGGCTTAGGCAACGTGCAACTTAGTCTAGATGCGGCATGTGCAAGTTCAGTGTATTCATTGAAGTTAGCGTGTGATTACTTGAACACGGGCAAAGCCGACATGATGTTGGCAGGTGCAGTATCCGGTGCTGACCCATTCTTCATCAACATGGGTTTTTCCATATTCCACGCTTACCCTGACCACGGTGTGTCGGTTCCGTTTGATAGCAACAGTAAAGGTTTATTTGCTGGCGAAGGCGCTGGTGTTTTAGTGCTAAAACGTTTAGCTGATGCAGAGCGTGATGGCGACAACATCTACGCAGTCGTCAGCGGCATTGGCTTGTCAAACGATGGCCGCGGCCAGTTCGTATTAAGCCCAAACAGCAAAGGACAAGTACAAGCCTTTGAACGCGCTTACGAGGCTTCAAACCTAACACCAGACAGCATTGAAGTGATTGAGTGTCACGCAACTGGCACACCATTAGGTGACAAGGTTGAGCTAACCTCAATGGAGCGTTTCTTTGCTGACAAATTAAATGGTTCTAACCCGCCATCGATTGGCTCTGCGAAGTCAAACCTCGGTCACTTACTGACTGCGGCAGGTATGCCAGGGATCATGAAGATGATCTTTGCGATGAAAGAAGGTGTACTTCCGCCAAGTATTAATTTGGACAAGCCACTATCGTCGCCAGAAGGTTTATTTGGTTCACAGACGCTACCAACACAAGTGCAACCTTGGCCAAGTAAAGCGGGTAACCAAGAGCGCTGTGCGGGTGTTTCTGTATTTGGTTTCGGTGGTTGTAATGCTCACTTACTGCTTGAAGCGTATTCTGACACCAGTCATGCAAATCAGACTCAAGAGTCAGCGTCTCCAAGCCTACAATCGCCTAATTTAAGCATTGCTGGCCTCGCGTCTCACTTCGGTTCTCTGCAAAGCATCAATGCGCTAAGCACTGCAATTGAAACCAACAACGATGCTTTCATTGCTTTGCCTAAGAAACGCTGGAAAGGCTTAGACCAACATCCAGAACTACTGAATCAGTTTGGTTTACACGGCATTCCAAATGGAGCCTACATCGATCAATTCGATCTCGATTTCCTTCGCTTCAAAGTGCCGCCTAATGAAGATGACCGTTTGATCTCTCAGCAGTTGCTACTGATGAAAGTTGCAGATGAAGCCATCAAAGATGCCAAGCTCGTAGCGGGCCAAAAGGTAGCTGTACTGGTCGCAATGGAAACAGAGCTTGAGATGCACCAATTCCGTGGGCGCGTAAACCTGCATAGCCAACTGGCTGACAGCTTTGCCAACATGGGTATAGAACTAACTCAAGACGAATACCAATCGCTAGAAACCATCGCGATGGACAGTGTGATGGACGCAGCCAAGCTGAACCAATACACCAGTTTCATCGGCAATATCATGGCTTCGCGTATCTCTTCATTGTGGGACTTTAACGGCCCTGCCTTTACGATTTCAGCCGCTGAACAGTCAGTTGCTCGATGTATCGACGTAGCACAAAACTTGATGTCGCAAGAATCCATGGATGCCGTGGTAATTGCAGCCGTTGACTTAAGTGGCAGCGCAGAACATGTGATTCTGAAGAACAGCGTGAGCCCGGTATCGCTTGATCCAAAATTCGACCAACCACAAGACGGCAGTTGGAATGTAGGTGAAGGCGCAGGTGCGATTGTTCTTGTTGAAGAAGGTCGAGTCGCTAGCAACCAAGACACGGCTTACGGCAGCATCAACGCATTGGCTTTTGGTTCAAGCAAGCATAACAACGTCGTTGCTGATGAGTTACTAACTCAAGTTGGCATGAGCTCAAACGATGTTTCTCTGCTTGAGCTTAACCATGCACCAGAGTCTTCATCTCATCAGTCTTCGTCTCTAAGTTTAGGGAATACAAAGACTACTCAAGCGAGTCAACGTGTGGGTCATTGCTCTGCAGCTTCTGGTATGGCAAGCCTGCTACACGGTCTGCTCAACCTGAACCTTGCACCTCTGAATCCGAATGTCAGTTCTAAGAGCGCGATTGTTGCCAACATCAGCGAAGGACAATGTTCACAGCTGCTACTAAGCCAATCGAGTGTTGAATCTCAATCACTTTCCGTTCGTTTAAACAATGAACTGGCGAGCGATGCTAAGCGCCAATTGGTTAAGCAAGTGACTCTTGGTGGTCGCGATATTTATCAACATATTGCCCATACCCCAGTGACCAACTTAGCAACGATTCAACAGAAAGCTTCTGGTAAAAAAGCAGCAAGAGTGGCGTCGATTCCAACGACAGCAAGCATTCAAGCAGCCTTTGCGCAAAAAGAGTTAGAGAAGAAAGCATCAGCGCAGAACGCGGTAGAGCCAGTAATCGAAACTCCTACATCAGTATCCCCTACTCTGGCGCCAACTCGCCACAGTCAGCTAACAGGTAACCACAGCAATATGACTCATGTCCTATCCGCTAAAAATGGCGCGTCTCAAATCGACGCTAATACGGATGCAGCATTACAGCCGTCTGTAACACCACACAACCAAGCTTTTGCTCAAAACCAACAAGCAACGCAGCAAGTACACAAAGCATTCCTGCACACTCGTGCCCAAGGCATGCAGATGGCTGATGCGCTATTAAAAGCACAGCTAAACGCAGTGACATCTGGTTTAGATAGCAATGCCCTTTCTCAACAAACGAATGGTCAACAAACGCCAGCTCAGCCTGCTCAAGCTCAATCAGCTCAAGTTCAGTCAACGCCAGTCAACGTACTTGCAACGCCAGCACCAGTGAAACCGATCCGTAAACCATGTATCTGGGATTACGATGATCTGGTTGAATACGCTGAAGGCGATATTGCGAATGTATTTGGCCCTGACTACGCGATCATCGATAGCTACTCGCGCCGCGTTCGTTTACCAACCACAGACTACCTATTGGTATCTCGTGTGACTAAGCTCAACGCGACCGTTAACGAGTACAAACCAAGCACCATGACCACAGAATACGACATCCCAGTTGATGCGCCGTATCTTGTAGATGGTCAGATCCCATGGGCTGTTGCAGTTGAATCTGGTCAGTGTGACCTAATGCTGATCAGCTACTTAGGTATCGATTTTGAAAACAAAGGTGAGCGTGTTTATCGCCTGCTTGATTGTACGCTGACCTTCCTTGGCGACTTGCCTCGTGGTGGCGATACGCTGCGTTACGATATCTCAATCAACAACTTTGCTCGCAATGGCGACACGCTGCTGTTCTTCTTCTCGTACGAATGTTTCGTTGGCGACAAGATGATCCTGAAAATGGATAACGGCTGTGCGGGCTTCTTCACTGATGAAGAGCTAGCAGATGGCAAAGGTGTGATTCACACTGAAGATGAAATCAAGGCTCGTAAGCTTGCAACTAAGCAACGCTTCGACCCTATGTTGCACTGCCCTAAAACCCAGTTTAACCACCAAGAACTGCGTCACCTGCTGACTGCCAACATTACAGAGTGTTTTGGCCCGACGCACCAATCTAATCGCCACCAGCCTTCTCTATGCTTCAGCTCAGAGAAGTTCATGATGATCGAAAAGGTTAGCCGTGTTGAACCGCAAGGCGGCACATGGGGACTTGGTCTGATTGAAGGTCACAAGCAGCTAGAGCCTGAGCACTGGTACTTCCCTTGTCACTTCAAAGATGACTCGGTAATGGCTGGCTCTTTGATGGCAGAAGGTTGTGGTCAACTGCTTCAGTTCTTCATGATGCACCTTGGCATGCACACACTTGTTCAAAATGGTCGTTTCCAACCGCTTGAAAATGCCCCTCAACAAGTACGTTGTCGTGGTCAAGTTCTACCGCAATCGGCAGAACTGACTTACCGCATGGAAGTGACTGAAATTGGTTTAAGCCCTCGCCCATACGCGAAAGCTAACATCGATATCTTACTGCACGGCAAAGTGATTGTTGATTTCCAAAACTTGGGTGTAATGATCAAAGAAGATGACGAATGTACTCGTTACCTGCCTTCTTTAGAAACAGCTGTCGCGACCCCTGTTATCGAAAACTTGGGCCATACGCCAGCAGTGAACCAACAAGCTTCAGCCAATGCGCCATTGATGGCTCAAATTGAAGACCTAGAAACTGCACCAAACAAAGGTGTCGTTCCTCTTCAACACGTTGAAGCGCCGGTAACGCCTGATTACCCGAACCGCACACCCGATACGGTTCCATTCACGCCTTATCACATGTTCGAATTCGCGACTGGTGATATCGAGAAATGTTTCGGGCCTGATTTCTCTATCTACCGTGGCATGATTCCACCACGTACTCCGTGTGGCGATCTGCAGTTAACTACTCGCGTTGTTGAGATCGACGGTAAACGTGGCGACTTCAAGAAGCCTTCATCGTGTATCGCAGAATACGAAGTGCCAGAAAACGCATGGTATTTCGATGAAAACAGCCACCATACCTTGATGCCTTACTCGGTATTAATGGAGATTTCGCTGCAGCCAAACGGCTTCATCTCTGGCTACATGGGCGCCACTCTGGGCTTCCCAGGTGAAGAACTGTTTTTCCGTAACCTAGACGGCAGCGGCAAAATGCTGCGTAACGTCGACTTGCGTGGCAAAACGATCACCAATGATTCTCGCCTGCTTTCAACCGTAATGATGGGCACTAACATCGTACAGAGCTTTAGCTTCGAACTGAGCACTGATGGCGTGCCGTTTTATGAAGGTACAGCGGTATTTGGTTACTTCAAAGGCGCTGCACTGAAAGACCAACTAGGTTTGGACAACGGTAAGGTGACTCACCCTTGGCACGTTGATAACAACCGTACGCCAGATGTAAACATTAACCTGCTAGACAAAACGACGCGTTACTTCAATGCACCCGTTTCGGCTACTGGTGAAGTACAAGAGCACTACAAATTGGCCGGCGGTCGTTTGAACTTTATCGATACAGTGCAGATCACTAGCGACGGTGGTAAAGACGGCCTTGGTTACCTATATGCAGAGCGTACGATTGACCCTAGCGATTGGTTCTTCCAATTCCACTTCCATCAAGATCCTGTAATGCCGGGCTCTCTAGGTGTCGAAGCGATCATCGAACTGATGCAAACCTACGCCCTAAACAAAGATCTTGGTGCTGGCTTCCGTAATCCGAAGTTTGGTCAAATCCAATCTGAAGTGAAATGGAAATACCGTGGTCAGATTAACCCTCTGAACAAACAGATGTCTCTGGATGTACATATCACTGCGGTTAAAGACGAAGACGGCAAACGCATCATCGTTGGCGACGCAAACCTGAGCAAAGATGGTCTGCGTATTTACGAAGTGAAAGACATCGCGATTTGTATCGAAGAAGCCCCTGCTAACGATAAAGCATAAGCCGCCATTAGAGACAAAGAATTAGGAAAGAATTTAGTATGACAACTCAAACTACAATTAATAACGAAAAGCTATCTCCGTGGCCTTGGCAGATTGAAGGGAGCACTACCCATTTCGATAACGCAGCAATGTCGACAATATTAAAAGACTTAAGCCTTGCTTGTTACGTAGTGAACCACCCAGAAAAAGGCTTAGGTGTAAGCCAACAAGCTGAGATTGCATCGGGCGATTCAGCAAGCTCTGCGAACAGCCAACCTGTCAGCGCCTTTGCTCCAGCTCTTGGTACACAAAGCCTAGGCGACGAAGATTTTCGTCGCTGTCATGGCGTGAAATACGCTTACTATGCTGGCGCAATGGCAAATGGCATTTCATCTGAAGAGTTGGTGATTGCTCTTGGTCAAGCTGGCATTCTTTGTTCATTTGGCGCGGCGGGCTTAATCCCGTCTCGCGTTGAGCAAGCGATCAACCGCATTCAAGCTGCACTACCAAACGGTCCTTACGCGTTTAACTTGATTCACAGCCCAAGCGAACCAGCGCTAGAGCGCGGCAGTGTTGAGCTGTTTTTGAAGCACAAAGTGAAAACGGTTGAGGCTTCTGCTTTCTTAGGTCTCACACCGCAAATCGTTCACTACCGTGCAGCGGGCCTTAGCCGCGATGCACAAGGTGAGATTCAGATTGGCAACAAGGTTATTGCTAAGGTAAGCCGTACTGAAGTCGCAAGTAAGTTCATGCAACCAGCTCCAACTAAAATGCTGCAAGCTTTAGTTGATGAAGGCCGAATTACAGCAGAACAGATGGAACTAGCACAGCTGGTTCCTATGGCTGATGACATTACCGCAGAGGCCGATTCTGGTGGTCACACCGATAATCGTCCGCTAGTAACCCTACTGCCAACGATTCTTGCACTGAAAGAGCAAATCCAAGCTCAGTACCAATTCAAAACACCGCTACGTGTCGGTTGTGGTGGTGGCGTAGGTACGCCTGACGCTGCTCTAGCGACGTTTAACATGGGCGCGGCATACATCGTTACTGGTTCTATCAACCAAGCGTGTGTTGAGGCTGGCGCGAGCGCACACACACGTAAGCTACTTTCGACAACCGAAATGGCTGACGTGACGATGGCTCCGGCGGCCGACATGTTCGAAATGGGCGTGAAACTACAAGTGGTTAAACGCGGCACTTTATTCCCAATGCGTGCAAACAAACTGTATGAGCTGTACACACGTTACGACTCAATTGAAGCGATTCCAGTAGAAGAGCGTCTGAAGTTAGAGAAGCAAGTATTCCGTTCAACACTGGATGATATTTGGGCTGGCACTGTGGCTCACTTTAACGAACGCGACCCGAAACAGATCGAACGTGCTGAAGGCAACCCGAAACGTAAAATGGCGTTGATTTTCCGCTGGTACTTGGGTCTTTCTAGCCGTTGGTCAAACACAGGCGAACAAGGCCGTGAAATGGATTATCAAGTATGGGCTGGCCCTGCACTTGGCGCATTCAACGCATGGGCAAAAGACAGCTACCTAGATGATTACCAACAACGTAATGCAGTAGACCTAGCCAAGCACCTGATGCACGGTGCGGCTTACTTAGCACGTGTTAACCTGCTGACTTCGCAAGGTATCAAGCTTGATCCAGAACTTGCACGCTGGAAGCCGACTCAGAGAATGGCGTAGGTAACTCATAACTTAGATTAGCTAGGCTCAACGAATAAAAAAAGCGACCACTTAGGTCGCTTTTTCTTTGGACGTTCTTATCTCAACTAGATAGACAATTAAGACTTCTGCATACGCTTTTTCAAACGCGCTAAATCAATCGCGCTTGAACGAACCGTTAATTTAATATGTTCGTAGTCGTACTCTTCTTTAACCACACTCATGTTTGAGCGAATCTCACCGATGATGCCTTGTCCAGAATAAGGGATAGTGATCTCTTCTTCGATCATGCCTTCTTCAGCAACACCAACGATGTACTTGTGTAGTTTAGTGATATCTAACGGATCACGAGTCGACGTTAGCATCGCATCTGGGAATTCTTCGATCAGCTCTAACTGCTGTTCTTCCGTCAATCTATCGCACTTATTCAGCACCAATAGTTTTTCGCTACCTTCAACGCCCACTTGTGCCAATACGTCGTGTACCACATCAAGTTGTGCGCGGAATGAAACGTCAGAAGCATCAACGACATAAAGCAGCAATGAAGCATCATGCGCTTCTGCTAGTGTAGAGTGGAACGAAGCAACCAAATCGTGTGGCAGTTTCTTGATGAAACCTACTGTATCTGAAACCAGAATACGCGGCTGAGTAATTGGTTGAAGCGCACGAACCGTGGTGTCTAGCGTTGCGAACAGTTTATCTTCACCCACCACTTCGGTTGCAGTCATTGCACGCATCATCGAAGACTTACCGGCATTGGTGTAGCCAACTAAAGCAACAGTGAAAAGCTCCGCGCGCCTTGTGCGTCGGGTCTTCATTTCATCTTGTACGCTTACTAGCTCACGCTTAAGCGCAGCAATTTGGTCACGTACGTTACGACGGTCTAGCTCTAGTGAAGTTTCACCAGCGCCCTGACCCATCTGGCGCTCTTTGTCACCCTCAGCCGTTTCACGAAGTCGTGGCACTAAATAGTTTAGACGAGCGATATCAACTTGCAGACGAGCAGTACGAGTACGAGCGTGGCGACTGAAGATCTCAATGATGATGCCTGTACGGTCAAAAACTTCGACACCTAGGTGAGATTCGACATTACGCAGTTGAGACGGGCTCAAATCACAGTCGAATACCACAACATCAGCAGCGCCGTATTGAAAGTCGCCCGTTGGAAGATCATCAAAATCTAGCTCGTCGATTTCTGAATCAAACAGACCAGATTCATCAAGGAAGTCTTCATCTTCTGCTTCTTCAATCGAACCTTGGTAGCCGGTTAGGTGTGCAATTTCCGCAAGCTTACCAGCACCCAACACGTTTTGTCGTTGAGTTGAACTGTGGTGCTGCGATTGAGTACCGACCACTTTAAACCCTAGGGTTGTTACTAAGCGAGCAAGTTCGGCAAGAGACTCTTTTGCTTCGTCACCTTTGAAGTCCGGTGTCGTAATAGAAATAAGTAAAGCGTTACTAGCTGAGGGTTTTGCTGTTAGTTTCATGTATTCTTCTGTTTATGCACCAAAGTGCAACCTAGTATTTGATCTAAAGTTGAGTTGATCCTACGCGTTTCTACGTCAGCTTTATATAGCCACATCACACTAAATATCAGCTTTGATGATAATTAACTGTCTACTCGATGATTATTCACAATAAAAAACGACCCATCAGGTCGCTTTTTATTGCCTACAACGGCATTTGTTACACCTACTTAAACTATCAACACTGTCAAACGAATTAATTACTCACTGCAATAGGGTCAGGAGATCCATCGGGATCATTATTCACGGCTCCATCCAAAGAGAATGAGCCTCCGGTGGCTAATAGTACTCCACAAAAGTGAGGAGCCGCCATTGAGGTACCATTGTAAGAAACTGTTCCTCCTCCCGCTTTGGTCGATAACACATCAACTCCCGGTTGAGCGTAATCTACATCAGAACCATAATTGGAAAAGTAAGCGAAGTTATCGCTAGTTTCACCAAATGCGGAGATAGTAAATATATTCGTGCCGTTGGTGCTAGCAGGCGTAAAACCACTGGCATCCTGGCCTGAATTACCCGCTGCAATTGAGAAAAATATCCCTTTTGCTGCCGCTGTTTTAATTGCACTATCCAAGGCCGCCGAATATCCCGAGCCTCCCAAGCTCATATTGGCACAGTCACCAGAGGCGCCATAGCGTGCAACATGATCAACACCTGCAATCACGCCCGACATTGAACCACTACCACTGTTATCTAACACTCGTACGGGAATGACCTGTACACCGGGGGCAACGCCAACGACATCAAAACCGTCATCATAAGCCCCAATGGTACCTGCTACATGCGTACCGTGCCCATTACCATCATTAGTATTATTTTTCTTACCGCGAGTAAAATTTGCCCCTCGGGATTTATTTACATTTAAATCTGGGTGGTCGCTGTCAATACCCGAGTCTATCACCCAAGCAACGACGGAGGCACCACTCATATCACCAGTACCACCGTTAACTCTGGTGATCCCCCAAGGGATCTGTTGTGGGTCTCGCTCAACACTATCTCCGCCTCGATTAGGTTTGCCCCCTCGAGGTAAAGCGTGCATGACGATATCAGGCTCAATATAATCAATCTCGGGGAACTTATTTTTAAGGCCTTTGAGAGCTTGCTCTGGGACCTTAAGAGAAAATCCTTTCAAGGCGTGGCTATATTGATGCCCCACCACACCGTGTCCTTTGGCAACTTCACGCGCGATATCACTCGCCCGAGACTCCGATGTACTCTCTTTAAGAACAACAATATAACTGTCTCTCAAATCATGATTAACAACAGCAGATACAGGAAAGGAAAGAAGAGCAAGTAACATTGCTCCTGCAAACATTTGGACTCTCATTACAGATATCCTTCTTCCAAAAATTAATACCTCATAAAGCATAGTCGTTACTGAGCTTTTTATCATCAACATAACAATTAGTCTGTCCTGATACAAAAACACCCCATCCAACGATGAGGTGTTTGGTAAAACTAACTTGCTAGCAACACTTAGAAATCAATTCTCGCTTCTGTCTGAGCATCAAAGAATACCGCCTTTGATAAGTCAAAATGCAGTGGTGCCATTTGACCAACCGATACCTCAAATTCCGGTGACAAACGACACGCGACTTCTTGGTCATTCACTTTGACCATTGCAATAGTATCTGGCCCTGTCGGTTCCAATACCTCCAGTTGTAAGTCTAGCTTCGTGGTTGCCGACACATCATCACCTTCTTGCTCAGTAATGTGTTCAGGACGCAACCCAATCACCAACTCTTTGCCATCTTGGTCGCGCATACTCTGTGGCAAACGAATGTGGTGTTCTTGATCTGCCGTGCCAACCACCTTGATAATCGGATTCTGTTCCTCATCCAAATCCACCATGGTTTTAATGAAGTTCATTGACGGTGACCCCATAAAGCCAGCCACAAACATGTTATTTGGCTTAGTGTAGATCTCTTGTGGTGTGCCAAGTTGCTGCAGTTCACCATCTTTCATTACTGCGATGCGATCCGCTAGTGTCATTGCTTCGATCTGATCATGGGTTACATAAACAATCGTGGTGTTGAGCTTCTGGTGCAGACGTTTAATCTGATGACGCATCTCAACACGTAGCTTGGCATCCAAGTTAGAAAGCGGCTCATCAAACAGATACAGCTTCGGACGACGAGCCAGAGCGCGGCCCATCGCGACACGTTGACGCTGGCCACCAGAAAGCTGCGATGGTTTACGATCAAGTAACTGTTCGATTTGCAGCATTTCAGCAACTCGATTGACTTCAGCATCGATCTCTTCCTGAGGCATCTTACGAATCTTCAAACCGAAAGCGATATTGCCGCGTACCGTCATGTTTGGATAAAGTGCGTATGATTGGAATACCATCGCGATGTCGCGGTCTTTAGGTTCAACCTGCGCCACGTCAACACCATCAATCACAATCTCACCTGAGCTAATATTCTCTAGCCCAGCGATGGTGTTCATTAGGGTGGATTTTCCACACCCCGAAGGGCCGACAAGTATCAAAAATTCCCCCGAATCGATACTGATGTCGATGCCCTTTAACGTTTCGTTGTCCGCGTTGCGATAGGTTTTACGGATCTGTTTTAAATCTAATGTTGCCATGGGTAATTATCCTTTTACTGATCCTGCCGTTAGGCCACGAACAAAATATTTTCCTGCGAAGACGTACACCAACAGTGTTGGTAGTGCGGCGATAATCGCGGCAGCCATGTCGACGTTATATTCTTTAACGCCAGTGCTGGTGTTGACTAGGTTGTTTAATGCCACGGTGATCGGCTGAGTTTCTGAACCTGAGTAAACCACCCCGAACAAGAAATCATTCCAGATTGCGGTGAACTGCCAGATCACCGTCACCATGATGATTGGCGTTGAGATCGGTAATAAGATCTTGAAGAAGATGGTAAAGAAACCTGCACCATCAAGTTTTGCCGCTTTGATCAATTCATCAGGAATCGAGATATAGAAGTTACGGAAAAACAGAGTGGTAAACGCCATGCCATAGATAACGTGCACAATCACCAAGCCAATCGTGGTGTTCGCTAACCCCATCTTGCCAAGCATGGTTGCCATTGGCAGCAGCACTACTTGGAATGGAATGAAGCAGCCAAAGAGCAACAAGCTAAAGAACAGGTTTGAGCCTCTAAATTGCCATTTCGTTACCACATAGCCATTGAATGCACCCAACAATGTTGAAATCGCTACCGCAGGAATCACCATTTGGAACGAGTTCCAGAAGTAGCCTTTAATGCCTTCGCACTTCACACCAGTACAAGCGGTGTCCCACGCTTTATACCAAGCATCAAACACCCACTCTTTTGGCAAGCTCATCAAGTTACCCGCCTTGATATCAGGCAGAGTTTTGAATGAAGTGAGCGCCATTACGAACAATGGCATTAGATACACTAAACAGAAGAGAAGCAGTGCTGAATAGATAAACATTCGAGCAAAATTGATGTTATTCATCATGACTTTTTCTCCCTAAGTTCAGAGTAAAGGTAAGGCACTAGAATCGCTAAAATACCGGCAAGCATCATCATGGCACTGGCAGCACCAAGACCAATTTGCCCACGTGTAAATGAGTGTGCGTACATGAATAGCGCAGGAAGATCCGATGAATAACCCGGGCCACCCGCTGTCATTGCGGTCACAAGGTCAAAGCTCTTAATCGCAATGTGTGACGTGATGATCACCGCGCTGAAAACCACAGGGCGCAAGCAAGGTAGAATGATTTTGAGATAGATGGTAGGTAAGCTTGCACCGTCAATTTGAGCTGCTTTGATGATTGATGAATCGATACCACGCAGACCCGCTAAGAACATCGCCATCACGAAGCCTGAAGACTGCCACAGTGCCGCGATAACTAAGGTATACACCGACATTTCCGAGTCGACTAACCAATCAAATTTGAAGTCAGTAAATCCCCAATCTTGCATCAACTTTTCAATGCCAAGACCCGGATTAAGAATCCATTTCCACGCCGTACCTGTCACGATAAATGACAACGCCATTGGGTAGAGATAGATAGTACGAATTGCCCCTTCTTGGCGGATATTCTGGTCAAGCAATACAGCTAAACCAACACCAAGCAAGATGGCAATAACCATGAATAGAAAGCCAAACACACCGAGGTTGGTGATTGAGGTGATCCAGCGATCGTTATCCATCAGCTTTTCATATTGGGTTAACCCAACGAAGTTAAAGCTCGGCAGAAATCGAGAGTTAGTGAACGACAACGCTGCCGTCCAAAAAATGTAGCCGTAGATACACACCACGGTCACTAACGCGGTCGGCGCCAGTACAATTTTAGGTAACCAATGTTGCAACCTGTCAGCAAAACTCGGTTTCGGTGCAGGCTGGCTCCTTGTCGGTTTTGGAGTCGACTCAGTCAAAACATGCTCCATAACTTATCCTTGTTGCACAATCGAGCCAATGGCTTACCTCTCGGCACCACATCAGCATCACGCATATCAGAATTGGGAGTGAAGAGCAGATAGGCTCCCTACGAGCCTACCCACCCTGGGGGTTTGGTGTTAAACCAATTGAGATTAGATAGCCGCTTTCACTGCTTTTGCTAACTTAGCTGCCGCTTGTTTCGGATCGGCATCTTTCTCATTGAAGAAGTTGGTCACTACGTCATAGATCGCGCCTTGAGCGTAGCTTGTTGTCGCTAGGCCGTGAGCCATACTCGGAACAAGATCGCCAGATTCAGCACTCGCTTTGAAGGTTGCCATTGAGTCCAACGCACATTGGTCAAACTTAGACATGTCCATATCTAGACGTACAGGGATAGAACCTTTGTTAAGGTTGAAGACTTCTTGGAAATCTTTAGTAAGAATGGTTTTCGCTAGATCTTGCTGCGCTTTTTGGTTCTCTTTATCGCTTAACTCAAAGAACGCAAAGCTATCGATGTTGAAGGTAAATTGACCGTCAGTACCCGGAGCTGGTGCACAGATGTAGTCTTTACCCGGCACTTTGCCTGCTGCAGTAAACTCACCTTTCGCCCAATCACCCATGATTTGCATTGCAGCTTCGCCATTGATAACCATTGAGGTTGCGACGTTCCAATCACGACCTGGAGAATTGCTGTCGATGTAGTCGCGCATCTTTTTGAATTTGGTGAACACTTCCACCATTTTGTCGCCAGATAAAACGTCCATATCAAGATCAACGAACGCTTTGTTGTAGTCTTCACTGCCTAGTACATCAAGTGCTACCGCTTCGAAGACTGTCGCGTCTTGCCAAGGTTGGCCACCGTGAGCCAGAGGAATAAAGCCAGCCGCTTTGATCTTGTCTGCCGCCACAAAGAATTCGTCTAATGTGGTTGGAACCGTAACGCCTGATTTTTCTAAAACCACAGGGTTAGCCCAAAGCCAGTTAACACGGTGAACGTTAACAGGAACTGCTACATACTCGCCGTCCCACTTCATCACTTTAGTGACCACTTCCGGCAGTAGTTCATCCCATTGTTCTTGTTTAGCAGTCGCATCGAGAGACGTTAGAAAACCTAAACCACCCCACTCTTGAATATCATGACCTTTAATCTGTGCCGCAGATGGAGGATTGCCCGATACTGCTCGAGTTTTCAAAACAGTCATCGCACTTTCACCGCCGCCACCAGCAACAGCAAAATCTTTCCAAGTATGGCCTTGTTCTTCAATCATCTCTTTCAGTACCGCTGCGGATTTCGCTTCGCCACCGGCAGTCCACCAGTGAAGCACTTCCACTTCACCAGCTTGAGAAAATGTTGAGGCAGCAAGAAGAGATAGAGTAAGTAGGGTTTTATTGATTTTCATTATTATCTTCCATGTTTTAGCGGACTCGACGTCCGGTTCAATAAAGAGTCTACTTATTCTGATTGATAAGATTGAAACAAAAGGTAAGCGGCATGTAACACAATTGTTACATTACACTTCTAGGCCTGTGGGGATATAGACTTTGGCTTCTAAGCCGCCTTGAGAGGAGTTGCGAATAATGAGATCTCCGCCGTGTCCGTGCAGGATATTTCGGCAGATCCCGAGGCCAAGTCCGTGTCCTTGGTCATCGGTTGCAAGCCTAAAGTAAGGTTCAAAGACCATCTCTAGTTTGTCTTCTGGAATGCCATTACCACGGTCTTGAATAGTCACGACCACCCAAAGTTCATCACCACTAACTTCCACTACGGCAGATGAACCATATTTGACTGCGTTGTCGATTAAGTTGGTCAGTACACGCTTAATCGCCAGTGGTTTCGCGACCAATGGCTCAATGACGACTGGCTCGAACTCTACCTTTGTCTGATATTGATTATGAGATTCAATCACAGAGAGCACCATTTCATTGAGGTCAATAATGGCATTATTCTCGTGTAGGTCGGTGTCTCTTACAGCTTGTAACGCACCTTTGACCATCATTTCTAGCTCGTCCAAGTCTTTATTGAACTTATCTTTCTTTACTTCACTCTCCAACAATTCAGCCCGCAATCTAAGACGTGTTATTGGTGTCTTTAAGTCATGAGAAATAGCTGAGAAGAGGTGTTCTCTATCGGCCACATAGCGACGGATGCGCTGCTGCATCCGATTAAAAGCCCGAGTCGCTGTGACCAGTTCAGTTGCCCCTTCTTCGTTAAGCGGAGGCTGCTGAATATCCATGCTCATCTCATTAGCAGCTCTTGCTAACTTTTTAAGCGGGCGTACTTGGCGGCGAATCATTAAGTAGGTCAACACCAATAGAATGAGTGTTGAAGAGAGCAAGAAGATCACCTGTTCACGGCCAAGAATAGTGTCGTCGAGTTTTACATATGGCGCTGGCAACAACGCAGCGATATATACCCATTCGTGGCTGGTTAATTCTATTTGAACAACCAGAATCGGCGGATTCAGCGGTTCTAACGTTAAAGTATGATGTGCCCACGATCGCGGGAGATCGCTTAAATAGATGTCGTTTTTAAGCAAGCGAAGGTGTTCAGGTCGAGAAAAATCAACCCGCACTGACGCCACTTTATTGAGTTTGCTACTCAAAACACTTTCTATCGCCTCAATTGAGGCGGTTTTTAGTCGGGTATCCGGGATCGGTTCGACAATCAAAGCCTCTTTATTGAAAGAAACAAAGAAACGCGTACCGCCCATATTGCGGATTTGATCCAACACGATATGACGATATTTAACGGGTAGAGATTGGAAAAAAGTCACCGTTGAAGCAAACATGTTCGCCATACTCGATGAGGCAGAACGAATCCCTTCCAGCTCTTTGTGTTTTGATTCGCTATACCATATAGACGTTGCGATGCCCTGAGCTATTACCACCGCCAACAAGGTTAATAATAAGGTTCGAGCAACCAAGGAATTTGGCTTTAAACTTCTCAACCACTTCATACGGACTTCTTACTCAGTGCTCATAATGCACAGGCACAGCCAGAATGTAGCCGTTGCCGCGCATGGTTTTGATGTAGTGAGGATATTTACCACTGTCACCCAATCGACTTCTGAGGCGACTAAGCTGCACATCAATACCACGTTCAAAAGGCAGCGCTTCACGGCCTCTGGTGGCGAAAGAGATGGTATCTCGGTCTAACACTTCATTAGGGCGAGTTAGGAATAGCATTAACAGTGAGAAATCACTGCCCGACAAGTCCATCTCTTCTGAGCTTTCATTGTGGGAAATTCGATGCGCTAACGTATCGAGCGTCCAGTCACCAAAAATGATCTGCTTTGGCAGTGCATCATTGGGTTTGTCCTCCACCACTTGAACACGGCGTAACAAGGCTTTGATACGCGCCATTAACTGGCGAGGGCTAAACGGCTTAGCGATGTAGTCATCAGCACCAATTTCTAAGCCGATGATCTGGTCGGTTTCATCCGATACCGCAGTCAGCATGATGATAGGCACATTCGATTGTTTGCGGACTCGCTGACACAAGGTAAAACCGTCGTCACCGGGTAGCATCACATCGAGCAGAATCAGGTCGGGATAACCTTGGCTTTGCAGGTGGGTTTCTAATTCAACACCGTCTCCAACAGAGGAGACATCGAAACCCGATTTAGTGAGGTACTCTTCCAGCAGCTCACGGATTTCTTGATCATCATCCACCACGAGAATTCGAGTATTTGTTGGCATCGCCCAAACCTATTAAATTTACAACTTATTCACATAGTGTATAGGCTGGCCGATTATTTGATTATTGACATGTTTGTAAAGTTAGACGAACAAACAGATAAAGATCACATCTTAGTGACCTCTACCTGTACTTAGCGACTCAAAGAATCATGAGGGGGTTAAGAAGAACAGCTGATTTCCATGGCTTTGCCCCACTCAGGCGGCAAGGCAGCAAGATGTTCGTAGTCAGGATGTTCCGCATAAGGGTCTGCCAGCACCACCATTAATGCGTCAATATCACTGCTATCACCGCGCTCAGCTTTATCTATCGCAAGCTGGGCTAGGTAGTTTCTGAGGATGTATTTCGGGTTTACTTGTCTCATCTTTTCACAGCGCTCGGCCACTGAACTCTCTTCCAATTCACAGCGTTGCAAGTAGTTATCCAACCATAGCTTTGCTGCATCTCGGTCGATAATCAAATCAATTACGTCTTGCGGCGGCAATGTATCTAGGTTCGACAGTGTTCTAAAGAACCTTGGGTAATCGACTTTGTTTTGCGACATCAGCTCGAACAACGATTCAAACAAGCGACTGTCACCTTCGTGTTTCGAAAGCAATCCTAACTTACGACGCATCAACTGGCTGAAGTAACCATTCATTTGCGGCTCGTACTGTTCTAACGCAGCCTCTAAATCGGCTTTATCCACCAGCGGCGAAAGAGAATGAGCCAGTGCCGATAAATTCCATAATCCAATTCTAGGCTGTTGATTAAAGGCATAACGACCTTGGTAGTCGGAGTGATTACAGATCAATCTTGGATCATATTCATCTAAGAAGGCGAACGGGCCATAATCGAAGGTTTGGCCGATGATCGACATGTTATCGGTGTTCATTACTCCGTGAGCAAAGCCATTCGCTTGCCACAATGCGACCATCTCTGCAGTGCGATCAACAATCTCATTAAACATGGCTGCGTAGGGTTTTTCTTCATCGAGACATTCAGGGAAATGCCACTCAATAACTTTATCAGCCAGTAACTTATGCTCAGCTAATTGATTGGTATAAAAAAGATGTTCAAAGTGGCCAAATCGAATGTGAGATTCTGCAGCACGCACCAGTAATGCGCCCCACTCTTGTTTCTCTCGGTAAACAGGCGTGTCACTTGTCATCATGGCTAATGCACGTGTGGTTGGGATATTAAGCCCTGCCATTGCTTCGCTACACAGATACTCACGCACAGTTGAACGAATAACCGCACGGCCATCGCCCATACGCGAATAGGGTGTTTTGCCCGCACCTTTAAGGTGTAAGTCGAACGTTTCACCGCTTTTAGCGACAACTTGCGCCAAAAGCAACCCTCTTCCATCACCTAAATCAGGGTTATAAGAGCCAAACTGATGGCCTGCGTATTTCATTGCTACTGGCGAGAATTGCTCAGGTTCAACATTGCCGGATAACGTCTCAAGCAATTCCTCTGAGGCATCCTCAAATAACGGAAAGCCGAGTTCATCCGCAAGGTTATGGTTCCATGCGAGCCATTGGACATTGTTTAGCGGTGTAGGTTGAATTGGGGTATAGAACAGTCGAGGTAATGCAGTAAATCGATTGTTAAATGAAATAGAATCCCAGACAGACATGAGAGGCACACTGTAGATAAAAGATGATTAAAGATTATCACAGTTTGATAACAACTTCAGATGAGGTTACGTGATGAACTTATGAGAGAAAATTGCTTAGCTGTTTACGAAGAGAAAAAGCTAAGTGGCTAGCCTGATGAGAAAAGCCACATTTATAAGATAAAGAGTTCTGACTTTGAAGACTTTTTAACAAGTGATTTCATAATAAAAACTGAAAATATAGAGCCATTAAGCTGACTACATTAGAGCAAGAATACCCACTAGAGAAAGGGTAGAGAAAATCCAAGTACGACTGATTACGCCAAAATTACTGTGTTGAATCATTTCTTGATGCTGCATATGTCTCTCCTCGAGAACGTGATGGTGTAACACCAATATATCGACTTTGTACCGATACCAGCAAGCACATTAATATTAACCTTTTATGACAGCATCAAGAATATTCTGTAATCATTCATCTCTCTGACAAAACAGAAAGTTATGCTCGACTGGTCGTCGAAAGCAGTGCGCCTGCACCGATAAAGACACCGCCAGTGACACGATTAAAAATCTTGGCTCTGCCTTTCGCAAACAGCCAGTTTGACGACTTCGCACCTAAATACGCGTACACCAATAGCCAAGACAACTCCATCACAGCAAAGGTTAAAGCAAACACAGCAAACTGGGGAAGCAGAGCAATCGATGGATCAATAAATTGAGGGAAAAGTGCGGTAAAAAATAGAATCGCTTTCGGGTTACTCGCGCCAACAATAAAACCACTTAAGTAGTGTTGCACCGCGCTTTCTTTAACAAGCTGAGAATCGGTTTGTTGACTGGATAGCTTGTCGTAATCTTGCTGGTTAGAACGTAAAGACTTCCAACCAAGGTAGATAAGATACGCAGCGCCTGTCCATTTAATGACATTAAACACCACTTCCGATGAAGCTATGATCACCCCTAAGCCGGTGAACGATAACGTTAAAATTCCGGTGATTGCCGTTAAGCTACCCAACGCGGTAAATATTGATAATTTAAAACCCGATTGCACACCTTTGGTCATGCACAATAAAGAACTTGGGCCTGGCGATGCCGTTAAAATCAGTACTGCCAACAAATAATAAATCCATGTATCAAAGCTCATCGCGAATTCTCCTTAACTCACTAAATCGGCTAAACATTAGTCACCAATATGTAATAGCTATGCATATTAGGCAACTAAATATTGGACATTATTTATTCTTCGTTGATTACTTAATCCCAAAATGACGGCAATAAAAAACGCCATGCATTGCTGCATGGCGTTTAAATTAAAACGTTTCAAATAGAACGTCTTACCAAGTACTAAGCTAAAAACTAGCCATCATTACTTAGTCTTTGTAGATAGAGAACTCATCAGCGCAAGCTACGAGCTGCTCGCGAGTGATCATGAATACACCATGGCCACCGTTAGAGAATTCAATCCAAGTGAATGGAATCTCTGGGTACTGATCCATCATATGAACCATTGAGTTACCTACTTCACAGATAAGAATACCGTCATCAGTTAGATAGTCTGGTGCGTTAGCTAAGATACGGCGAACCAATTTCAGGCCGTCAGTACCTGCTGCTAGGCCAAGTTCTGGCTCATGAGTAAACTCATCTGGCAGGCTGTTCATATCTTCTTCGTCCACGTAAGGTGGGTTCGATACGATCAGGTTGTATTTCTCTTTCGGCAGATCACGGAAAAGATCTGAACGGATTGGGAACACTTGCTGCTCCATGCCGTGATCTTGAACGTTCTGCTCAGCAACTTGCAGCGCATCAGTAGAGATATCAATTGCGTCTACTTCAGCGTCTGGGAATGCGTGAGCGCAAGCAATAGCAATACAACCACTACCCGTACACATATCCATGATGCGAGTTGGCTCTTCAGTTAACCAAGGTTGGAATTGAGCTTCGATCAGCTCACCAATTGGAGAACGAGGCACAAGAACACGCTCATCAACGAAGAACTCAAGACCACAGAACCAAGCTTTGTTCGTCAGGTAAGCCGTTGGTGTACGATCATTAATACGCTTGATTACGCGCTCAACAATACGCAGACGTTCGCTGCTCGTTAGACGAGAGTTCATTACATGCGAAGGAACATCAATCGGCAGATAAAGAGTAGGTAAGATAAGTTGTACTGCCTCATCCCACGCGTTATCAGTGCCGTGACCATAAAATAGGCCAGCTGCGTTAAAGCGGCTAACAGTCCAACGAATCACATCTTGAAGCGTGTGTAGTTCTGATACCGCTTCTTCTACAAAAATCTTATCCAAAATTGTCTCCGAAAAGCGCTACAATACTGCTAATTACGTTTCTAATTAGAATTCATAACCTGATGAGCAAAAAAGACACCGACTTCGATGACGATTTCGCCCTATTCAACGATGCAGTAAAGGGCGTTAAAAAGTTGCAACAGGATACCATAGTCCAGCAGCCAAAAAGAAATGCCAAGCAAAAAGAAATTACTCGAACGGCAAGACAAGCCAGTGATAGCGAGTTTTATTTCTCGGATGAGTTCATTCCACACCTTAGCGAAGAGGGTCCGACACGCTATGCGCGCGATGATGTCTCGAAATATGAGGTAAAGCGCCTACGTCGCGGTGTCTACGTTCCTGATGTGTATCTCGATATGCATGGTATGACTCAACAAGAAGCCAAACGTGAACTTGGCGCTATGATTGCGCACTGCGTAAAAGAGAGCGTGGCGTGTGCCTGTGTTCAACACGGTATCGGTAAACACATCCTTAAACAGAAAGTGCCGTTGTGGCTAGCACAACACCCAGACGTGATGGCTTTTCACCAAGCGCCATTAGAATTTGGCGGTAACGGTGCGTTGCTGGTACTGCTTTCGATTCCTGAGAAGTAATGCTGGTTTGCGAATCGCTTCCTCACCAAAAACTAAAAGGGCATCTCAAATCATTGAGGTGCCCTTTTCACTTTAGTCTTCCAATTAAAAGGTTGTCTTCACCTTCACTATGGATTGATGTTCCAAAGTAACTCACCTTTCTGTGTTTCAAGGTTAAAGTCGATGCAGGCTAGGCCTGACGTTGGGAACATCGGCGGAGCCATGCCCGTTGCAAACTCTGCTGTTAGGTAGCCCACTAGAGGTAAATGAGAAACAAATAAAATGGTCTCTAGTTTTTCTACTTCAGCCATTGCCAAGGTCAAATCAAACACATCGTCGGACATTCCATAAGGCGTAATATCATCACAGGTTTCTACTTTCGTACCAGAAAACGCCTGAGATATCTCTAACCACGTCTCTTGTGCCCTTAAATATGGACTCACCAGCACTTTATCGAATTGACTAATCCCCTGCTCATTTGCAGCTTGTGCCACTGCAAGAGAAGCCATTTTCCCGCGCTTGGTCAACGCTCGTTCTGCATCCGAATCCGCAAAATGTTCTGCTTCACCGTGGCGCATAATGAATATTTTCATGTTCAATCCTGTCTTCGTAACATGTCGAAAGTCGATATATCCCATATATCAGCGAAACGCTACTTAGGTTTGGCTCTCAATCCAGAGAAACCGCAGTCAATATAAATAATTATATCAAGTCACTTGCCAAAGAGTTCGACTTTCTTAACAATCTTGTTAAAAGAAAATAAATTACTGATAAAAATCGATAAAAGTGATTTAGAAATCGCCAAAAAGCACTTCATATCCCAAAATATGATTACAAGGTTTGCACGCCGAATCATCGGGTACATAATTTAAAAACCACCTTCTCTGGAGATGCTCCTGTGCACTTAAGCCCAAATGATGAACATCAATACCGTTACATAACCTTAAATAACGGGTTACGCGTACTGTTAGTTCAGGACCAAAATGCTCAAAAAGCAGCAGCCGCATTAGCCGTTAATGTGGGGCACTTTGATGACCCTACAGACCGAGAGGGTTTAGCTCATTACTTAGAGCATATGCTATTTTTGGGAACTGAAAAGTATCCAAAGGTCGGAGAGTTCCAAAGTTTTATCAGCCAACATGGTGGTAGTAACAATGCTTGGACGGGAACAGAGCACACCTGCTTCTTTTTTGATGTTGAATTGAATGCGTTTGAAACCGCACTCGATCGCTTCAGCCAATTTTTCACGGCTCCCCTGTTCAACGAAGAAGCATTAGATAAAGAACGCCAAGCCGTTGATTCCGAATATAAGATGAAACTCAACGACGATTCGCGACGCTTGTACCAAGTTACCAAAGAACTGGTGAACCACAATCACCCATTCTCGAAGTTTTCTGTCGGTAATATCGATACGTTGGGCGACAGAAACGGCGAGACGATTCGACAAGAGATCTTATCGTTCCACCAGCAACAATATTCTGCAGACCTGATGACGCTGACTCTGTCTGGCAATCAATCCTTAGATGAGATGCAAGGCTGGGTTGAGGATCGCTTTAGTTCTATTACCAATCACAACCTACAAGGCAAGAAGGTTGAAGTACCGATTGTCGGCGAGTTAAGCACGGGCGTTCAAGTCCGTGTTGAGCCGATTAAAGAAGTGCGAAAACTTATTTTAACCTTCCCGATGCCAAGCATGGACGAACACTACGGTGTTAAACCACTGTCATTCTTCGCACACCTATTGGGTTACGAAGGAGAAGGTAGCTTGATGATGCAACTCAAAGAGAAAGGTTGGATAACATCCCTCTCTGCGGGTGGCGGGGCGAGCGGCAGTAACTACCGTGATTTCACGGTCAGCTGCTCATTGACCATCGAAGGTTTAACCAAAACCGATAACATCATCCAAGCAATATTTCAGTACATCAAATTAGTAGAACAACAAGGCATAGAAGAGTGGCGTTACCTAGAAAAACGTGCCGTTCTAGAGTCAGCTTTCCGCTTTCAAGAGCCAGCAAAGCCGCTTGATGTCGTCAGCCACCTTGTTATCAACATGCAACACTACCAAGAACAAGATGTAGTGTATGGCGATTACAAAATGTCGCATTTCGATGACGAATTACAACGGTCTTTGCTTCCTTACTTAAACGTCGACAATATGCGTGCAACCATTGTTGCTCAAGGTTTCGAGTATGACAGAGAAGCAAAATGGTATTTTACGCCCTACTCAGTCACGCCTTTTAGCGCAGAACAAGTTCAATGCTTTACGTGCATTAACCCCGGTTGGCAGTTTGAGCTCCCAAGTAAGAACCCATTTATTTGCTACGATCTAGACCCAACTGAGCTCGAAGGTGATGCTAAATACCCACAACTTTTAGAAGAGCTCGACGGCTTTAAGCTATGGCACCTGCAAGACCATCAATTTCGAGTACCTAAAGGTGTGGTATATGTCGCAATCGACAGCCCGCACTCAGTCGCCAGCCCGAGAAATATCGTAAAAACACGCTTGTGTGTAGAGATGTTCCTAGACTCTCTGGAAAAAGATACCTATCAGGCTGAAATCGCCGGTATGGGTTACAACATGTATACCCATCAAGGCGGGGTAACTCTCACTCTGTCTGGATTTAGCGAGAAACAGCCACAACTACTCAATATGATTCTTGAACGCTTCCAAGCACGCGACTTTAGTCCAACACGCTTCGAAACGATTAAGCATCAATTACTCAGAAACTGGAATAACGCGTCGCAAGATCGCCCTATTTCACAGCTGTTTAATGCGATGACTGGGATACTTCAGCCAAATAATCCGCCCTATTCGGTGTTAATTGAAGCTCTGGAAACGATAGAAGTCGATGAGCTCTCTTCTTTCGTTCAAGCAATCTTAGCGGAACTGCATGTTGAGATGTTTGTGTATGGCGACTGGAAGAAAGCCGATGCACACAAAATGGCAGAAACGCTAAAAGATGCACTGCGCGTTCAAGATCAGGCTTACGAAGAGTCGCTGCGTCCGCTAATTATGCTGGGTGAAAACGGCAGCTTCCAACGTGAGGTGGTGTGCAACCAAGATGATTCGGCAATCGTTGTTTATTACCAGTGCCCGGATATCTCGCCTAAAAACATTGCGCTGTATTCACTGGCAAACCACTTAATGTCAGCCACTTTCTTCCATGAGATACGAACCAAGCAGCAGCTAGGTTACATGGTCGGCACAGGCAACATGCCGCTCAATAGACACCCAGGTATTGTGTTGTATGTACAATCACCTAATGCTGCTCCAGCAGACTTATTAACCTCGATAGACGAGTTTCTCAACGCCTTTTATATGGTGTTGTTAGAGCTTAACGACTACCAATGGCACAGCAGTAAACGCGGCCTCTGGAATCAGATTTCGACACCAGATACGACTTTGCGAGGACGTGCTCAACGCTTATGGGTTGCAATAGGCAATAAGGACCTGGAATTCAATCAGAGAGAGCGTGTGTTGGAAGATCTTAAAGGTCTAACCCGCTCTGACATGATGCGCTTTGTGGTGAGTCAATTAAAACCACGCACCGCAAATCGTCTGATTATGCATGCGCACGGTAATGCCCATGATGAGGAAGAAAAGTTGTCGGCAGGTGTGGAAATTGGCTCTATTGATGAGTTTCAGTTGCGCCCGAAAGACTGTGAACTAGGCTAGCCAGAGTATTATAGAAATCATAAGGTTGATGTAAAAGCATCAACCTTTTTTATTAGGTGAAGCACACTACTCTCTCCCGTCATTCCCGAGAATGAGGGACGACTGAATCGGGAATCTCCTTCCTTTCGCATGTTCCCATAAAAAATAAAGCCCGCATCAATTGCTTGAAGCGGGCTTTATAGTCAACGTACTAGAGAGTTACTTGTAAAAAGACTCATCCAGACCAGCACGTGTTAGTAGGCCATCACATGGCGCAAAACGATCACCGTACTTCTTAGCGAAATCGTTCATCATCTCAACCAATGATTTGATGCCGATTTGATCCATGTAACGGAACGGGCCACCAAGGAATGGAGGGAAACCGATACCAAAAATCGCACCAATATCGCCATCACGAGGGCTGCGGATAATGCCGTCATCTAGACAACGAACCGCTTCGTTCAACATAGGCAATACACAACGCATCGCAATGTCATTATCACTTAGCTTAGGCTCAGGTTGTAGCTTAAGCAGCTTATAAACTGACTTATCGACTTCTTTCTTCTTACCTTTGTAAGTGTAGAAACCTTTACCGCTCTTACGGCCTTTACGGTTGTCATTCAACAGAATATCGAACACATCAGGGCCTTGGAAGCGGTCACCTAGCTCATTAACCAGAATCGGAATAATCTTCGCGCCGATATCCACGCCAACCTCATCTAACAAGGTAATTGGGCCAACCGGGAAACCGAAGTCCAATAACGTGCTGTCGAGCTTTTCAATCGGCTCATTTGCCAATAGCAGATGTGCAGCTTCATTCATGTACGGGGCAAGAATGCGGTTAACATAAAAACCTGCCGTGTCTTTGACAACAATCGGCGTTTTTCCTTGCTTCTTCGCCAATGCTACTACCGTCGAGATAGTCTCTTCTGAAGTTGTTTCATGAGGGATAACCTCAACTAGCGGCATTTTCTCTGCAGGGCTAAAGTAGTGAAGGCCGACTACATTTTCTGGTCGCTGCGCCTTCTCCGCAATCTTATGAATTGGTAATGAAGACGTATTGGTCGCGAAGATAGTCTCTGGCTTGGCATTGGCTTCGATGTCCGCAACCATTGATTGCTTAAGGTCGAGATCTTCAAATACCGCTTCAATCACCACATCGGTATGGTTAAAACTGGTAAAGTCGATGCCACCAGACAGTTGAAGCATCTTACTTTCAAGGCCCGCTCGGCTCAGAATACGACGCTTACGCTGCTTATCGAACAACTTGAAGTTGTAGTTAAGTGCGTTCAGCACACCTTCATTTGATACGTCTTTGATGCGAACCGGTACTTTTGCTTTAGCCACACTCACATGGCTAATACCAGCCCCCATTAGACCGCCGCCTAACACACCAACACGCTTCACCGCTTTTGGTTCTGCATCTGCACCGTGTTCTTTCTTCATTTCCGTAGTTGCAAAGAAGATTGAACGAAGGGCTTTTGATTCAGAGGTCATTACTAACTCAGAGAAACGCTTCGCTTCGTACTGAAGACCTTTATCAAAGCCGTTCTCAAGGCCGTACCGAATCACATCAAGAATCGCATCAGCTGCAGGGTAATTACCACGCGTTTTCTGATTCGTCTTCTTGGAAGCTTGCTCAAAAATCACCTTGCGACCAAGACCCGTACGTGAAATAAGTTTTTCTTTGGTAGAAGCTTGGCTTTTAGACGCCAGACGCTTACCTTTTTTGCTACCCGTATTCTTTTCAACAAAACTTTTCGCTACTTTAAGCAAGATAGTTTCAGGCACACAAGCATCCACGACACCGAGCGATTTTGCTTTCTTAGCGCGCAGTTGTTTCCCCGTAAGAATAAGGTCGAGAGATGACAACAAACCGATAAGGCGAGGCAGACGCTGTGTACCACCAGAGCCCGGCAATAAGCCTAACTGTACTTCTGGCAGACCAAGACGAGTCTTATCTGAATCGGTACATACGCGGTAATCACATGCCAGTGCGAGCTCTAATCCACCACCTAAACATGGGCCGTGAATCGCTGCGACCACTGGGTACGGTAGTTCAGACAAAGTTTGGAACATCTCCTGCCCTTGGCGAGCCAGAGATTGCGCTTCATCAGCCGTTTTACAAGCATCAAGCATTCTTACATCAGCGCCAGCAATAAAGTTATCTGGCTTAAGTGAATGAACGATTAAACCCTTAACTCGACTCTGTTTTTCTTTGAGTTGCTCGAAGATGGCTTTCATTTCTTCCGCAAAAGCCGCTTGCAGTGTGTTCATTTTCTCGTTTGGCACATCGATCGCTAACCAAGCTATATCTTGCTCGTCGATATTAAGAGTAAATGCTGTCGCTTTCTTTTTGGTTGATTCAGTCGCAGACGTTGCATCTGGTTGAGCGACTGTTTCTTTTTCTGTTGTTGCATCAAGAGTCGTAGACATTATTCTACCTCCAAGATCATTGCTGCACCTAAACCGCCAGCCGCACAAGCTGTGTTCAGTGCCAAGCCGCCACCGCGACGTTTCAGTTCACGTAATGTTTGAGTCATCATGCGCGCACCAGTCGCTGCAAACGGGTGTCCGTAAGCAATTGAGCTACCCAGCACGTTGAACTTCTCCATATCAATCTCACCAATCGCTTTATCACGGCCAAGATTTTTCTGAGCAAATTCATCACTTGCAAACATTTTAACGTTAGCCAACACTTGGGCTGCAAATGCTTCGTGCATCTCAATCAGTGTTAGATCTGATAACTCTAGACCTGTGTTTTTCAAGACTTGCGAGGTCGCGTACGTTGGACCCATCAGCATATCCGTTTCAACACCAATCGCTGAGAACGCATAGCCACGAATATAACCAAGCACTTCTAAGCCTAGCTCTTTGGCTTTGCCTTCACGCATCAACATGACTGCTGCGCCGCCATCTGTAAGAGGCGTCGCATTGGCTGCCGTTACACTGCCGTACTTTCTATCGAATGCAGGGCGCAGTTTAGCGTAGCCTTCAACTGTCGAGTCGTGGCGAATATTATTATCTTCCGCTAGGTATTTTTTGTAAGGTGCCGGAAATGCCGTCATGACTTCATCTTTAATCTTGCCTTCTTTCCATGCTTGAGAAGCCAAAGAGTGAGAACGGTGGGCAAGTGCATCTTGAGCTTCGCGAGTAATACCATGTGTCTTAGCCATCTGCTCGGCAGTTTGTCCCATAGATAAGCCGGTCGAATATTCGGCAACGGCAGGCGGTACTGGCATCAAGTCTTTTACTGAAAGTGTTTTGAGAATTTTCAGTTTTTGACCCATGGTTTTGGTTTTGCTCAACGCTAACAAATTAGCAGCAAGTTTTTTGGAAACTCCAATCGGCAATACAGAAGAAGAGTCCGCACCGCCCGCAATACCGACATCAATCGTGCCAGCCATAATGCTTTCGGTCACGTTGACTGCGGCTTGAAAGCTGGTCGCACATGCTCGGGTGACGCTGTAGGCATCGGTATTGATGTCCATGCCTGTGCCTAACACGATTTCACGCGCGATGTTCGGCGCTTCTGGCATTTGCACTACTTGGCCGAACACGACTTGTTCGATAAGCGCAGGATCAACATCAGTTCTTGCAAGCATTTCGCTCACAACCATTTTGCCTAGGTCAACCGCAGGCACTTGGCTAAATTCTGTGCTCTGACGAGCGAATGGGGTTCGTAATCCAGCGACAACGGCAACACGTTCTCCAGAACGCGTTTTGACTTCCTGTTTGCCCATGGTTTCTCCTTAAAGTTAAGAGGTCTGACCTGAAGCATTGTAAAGAAGTTGTTAATTAAATCAAACGAGCGTTTAAATAAACGTGATACGAGTATCTCACTGTTTGAAAATATAACTGCAAATTCAGGCGAACCTTTTAGGGTGAAAGGTTGTCCTAAGAGACTAAACTATTGTAAGCAAAGACTGTTATCGCTTTGTAGGGAATGGTTTTCTTTAGGTAAAAAAAAACCACACAAGACTGTGTGGTCGGAATGTATATAAAGCAATTAACTTAACGCCAATTGAAATAATCAGTTTCCTGATTAGGAGAAAGTAAAGTCAGCCTTCAAAAGGAAGTGTCGCCTTGCTCAACATGCTAGCCACGAATGACTAACTAGACGACAAGGTGTACTATAACTTGTTCGAAGTCTTAGATTTTGAAGTAGATCAATTTTAATGTGATTTTACGATTTCCAGCCGATCGTTAGCTCTAAAAGCGAAACAGAATATAAAAACAAAGCACAACGTATAGAGGACAGCTATACGCAGAGCAATTATGGAGGCTCGTGTGTCAATAATAAAAATGTTTGGAAAGAAAACAGCCAAGCGTCCGGTCAACTCTGATATGGACAAACAAAGAAAATACGAAGCACTCGTACGTGCCTATCATCGTGACCTCTTTCGCTACGCCTATTGGTTATGCAAAGACAAAAGCATTGCCGAAGACTTAGTTCAAGAAACTTGCCTTCGCGCATGGAAGTCACTCGATAGTCTACAAGATGAAAAAGCCGCGAAGTCTTGGCTGATTACCATCTTGCGCCGCGAGAATGCTCGACGTTTTGAACGCAAACAGTTTGATCTGGTTGATATCGACGACCATGGTAATGATGCTAGTGTCAGTGATGACCCACACCATCAACACCAGTGGTTGCAAGCGCAGATCATGAAACTTGAAATCGATTACCGTGAGCCCCTCTTCTTGCAAGTGATTGGTGGTTTTAGTGGTGATGAGATTGCCGATATTCTCGATCTCAACAAAAACACGGTGATGACACGTTTATTCAGAGCTCGAAATCAGTTGAAAGAGCTATTGGATACAGAAGAGGCAGAGAGGGGGCAACATAATGGATGATTTGGAATTTCGTCGTCGTGTATTGTCGGAACCTAAACAACGTACACAAGATATTGTTGATGCGGCCGCGAATAGTGAAGCCAATAGTAACTTCTTAGACGATGTACTAGCGCTTGATAAACAGATCCACTCTGCAATGAATGTGGATGTGCCAGACGATCTTGCTGATCGTATTCTGTTCAATCAGACCTCAAGCGAAGAAAGCAAAGTAGTCAGGCCTACGTTTGCGAGACGAGCAATGGCATTGGCCGCCTCGGTGGCGTTTGTTGCTGGTTTATTAGTTGGCCAAGTGAATTGGGGCAATGCATTTGTTTCACCCGCGCAAGCAAGCTTGGTTGATACAGCGATGAAGCATGTTGTTGATGAAAAGAGTTTTGTTAGTAACATCGATGAACAGGTCACATCGCAGCAAATCAACGCAAAAATGAATCCATTTGCTTTTCAGTTTGATGATAGTTTCCCTTACCACGTCTATTACCTAAACCACTGTGGCTTTGGTAAATCCAACGCGGTACATATGGTCTTCCAAGGCGCAAAAGGCAAAGTAACACTGTTTTTAACCGGTATTCCAACAGACAAACCTATCGACTTTGATGAAAAAGGCATGTCCGGTTCGGTAACACCCGTAGATGGCAGCAGCTTAATCCTTGTTGGTGAAAATGGTGAGGATGTTTCTAAAATCGCCGAAAAACTGACAAAAATGATTAAACCGATGAGCTAGTTCGCTCTTAAAGCCCCGTCATAAAAGGCCCAGCAAGTATATCACTGATATTGCTGGGCTTTATTTATAAATAACCCACCAAACCATTCACAAAACCAATAACTCTAGAGTTAAAACTCTAAAAAACAGCATTTCGCACCATTTTCGTGCCAGATAGGCGTCATTTCCATAATTTTCCACTCAAAATTCCCAATGGTCGGATTTGTATATCGTATACTTGCGAATAGGATCAGCCACCATTGAGCAATTGCTCAAATTAATCGCCCTGTAGAGGCGGATATATAAAGGAATAAATGAATGACTACCAACAACACGCGTCTGTTTAAAAAGTCTCTTTTAGCAGTAACAATCACACTGGCGTCTTCGCAAGCGATGGCAGCAGGTTTCCAACTTAACGCACAATCAGCTACCGGCCTTGGTCGTGCTTTCGCTGGTGATGCTGTAATCGCAGATAACGCATCAGTAATGGCTCGTAACCCTGCAGCAATGGCACTGTTTGACAAAACTGAGCTATCTCTTGGTTTTGAAACAATTACTACTGATATTAAAGTTAAAAACGCTACTTACACTTCAGTAAATGGCATTGGCGCAGCAGGCCCAACGACTGGTACACAGTCTTCAGACTACAATGATGCTGGCGGCACATCTGTTGCGCCAAACATCCACCTTATCGTTCCTGTAAACGAAAAGTTTGCTTGGGGTGTTAACGCATACTCAAACTTTGGTACGTCTACAGACTTTGGTAGTGATTTCGTAGCATCTGAATACGGCGGCGAGACAGATATCATGAGCCTTAACTTTGGCTTAGCTGGTTCTTACCGTTTAAATGAACAGTGGAGCTTTGGTGCAGGTCTGGATCTGATCTACGGTAAAGGCACACTAAAACGCTCATTTAGTGACACTACTTATACAGGACCAGTGATCCCACCAGGCTTTCCAGGAAGCGATGTAACCGGAGCACTAAATAGCTTAAATGGTTCAAGTATCGTTGATATCGATGAAGCAGATGGTTGGGGTGTTGGCTTCAACATCGGTACGGTTTATGAGCTAGATGAAAATAACCGTTTCGGCCTGTCTTACCGTTACAGCCCAGAAATCACAGCTAAAGATGACAAAGGACAAGAAATCGTTCTTCCTCTACCAGATATGGCTGAATTCTCTGGTTTCCACAAGCTAGAAGATACTAAGTTCGCAGTACACTACTCTCTACAGTGGGTAGGTTGGAAAGCATTCGATAAAATTGAATTTGGTGGCGCGGCAAGTGCTCTTCCTGACTCAGCATACGAATGGAAAAATGCAGGACACATCTCAGTTGGTACTACGTACTACCTAAACAACAACTGGGATCTACGTGCTGGTTACATGTACGACATCGCTGCGCAAGATGACCTAAAATCAGTATCAGTACCTGATTCTGACCGTCAATGGTTCTCTGCAGGTTTTACTTACCACATCGATACAGCATCTAACGTAGACTTTGGCTTTACTTACCTACTAGGTGAAGACGTAGACAACGTAAACGAGAGCTTAGGTGTTACATCTATCAGCGCAACTACTCGTGCAGATGCAATCCTGCTAGGCCTACAATACAGCCGCAGCTTCTAATATAAGCTAGTTATAAATCCCAAAGGGTCGCATTATGCGACCCTTTTTTATTACCTAAGCTACTGACCTGCATCCATTTAAGCTTACAGCTGTAGCCTGCACACGTCATATATAGCTACAAGTGTACGCTCAAACCTCGCAACACAGTCGAAACAATCAGACTATTTACCTAATAATCAGTCACATTTGATCATTTAATCCCTAAAACACTGTTTTATTCGAATTTCATTTTTAAAGTAATGACTCTAAAAGTAGAATCACGCCACTAAATACTTATGATTCAGCGAACATAATAATGAAAATGAATAAGACTCTTCTATCTGCTGCAGTGGCAGTTGGACTACTTTCAACTTCAACTGTGACTCAAGCGGCAGGTTTTCAACTAGCAGAATACTCAGCAACAGGCCTTGGCCGCGCATACGCTGGTGAAGCAGCAATGGCTGATGGTGCAGACGCTCAATGGCGTAACCCTGCAATGCTGACTTACCTAGAAGGCACTCAAGTTTCTGTTGGTGCTATCTATGTTGACCCAAATATTGATATCGATGGAACTTCGACTTCAGTTGGTGGTGCTTCAACGACTCCATCAAATTCAAGTGATTTCGCTCACAGCGCAGTGATCCCAAACTTCTATGTTTCTCATAAGTACAACGACAAGTTTGCATTAGGCTTTGCTGCGGGTACTAACTACGGTATGGAAACAGACCTAGGTAAAGACTTTGGTGGTGCAAACCACGGTAACGAAGCAAGCGTTACGACAATGGAGCTAAACCTAAACGCGGCATACCAAGTACTTGAAAGCGTATCTATTGGTGGTGGTATTCGTTACATCATGGCTGAAGGTAGCTTTGGTGCGGTATCTACAGCTAACTCTCTAGTTCCTATGCCTCAAGGTACAGCTTTAAAATACATGGAAGGTGATGACACAGCGTGGGGCTGGCAAGTTGGCACCGCTTGGCAGATCAATGAAAACAACCGCCTTGGTTTTACCTACAAGTCAGAAGTAGATCTAACGCTTGAAGGTCACGCAAATGGTGTCGCTTTTGATGCTGTTGCTGGCGCTTTGGGTACTCCAGTCAAGTCAAAATACAACGGTTCAATGCAACTTGCATTGCCAGCTACCGCCGAGCTTGCAAGCTTCCATCAACTATCAGATAAGGTCGCTGTACATGCGAGCGTTAACTGGACTAACTGGAGCAGCTTTAAAGAACTAGTAGCTGACATCCCTGAATTCGGTCCTGCTCGAACTCAAGATATCAAGCAAGAGAACTGGGAAGACAACTACCGCTTTGCGATCGGTACAACTTATCAAATGACACCTAAACTGGCTCTACGTTCTGGTATCGCCTACGACACTTCAGCGGTAAGCGAAGAACACCGTACTGCGACTATTCCAGAAACAGACCGCACTTGGTTAAGTATTGGTGCTGGCTACCAATGGTCTGAGCAACTAACACTAGACGCCGGTTTCACTTACATCCTAGCGAAAGACGCAAAAATGGTTGAAGATGACGCAAGTTCTGCTCCATTTGGTGGTGACTTCGAAGGTGAAGTAACTGGTAGCATTTGGTTAGTGGGTATCCAAGCTAACTACCGCTTCTAATCTATTTGACTTAATCTAAAGTCATAAGCATTAAAAAGGCTCGATGTTGTTATCAACATCGAGCCTTTCTTTTATCGATAGTCTAAATCTTATTTCTAGTAATCTTCTAGATAACCATCGATGAAGTCTTCTTCTTCAAGGTCGACCTCTTCAGGTTCAATCTCGGCTTTGAAATCACGACGTTGAATGTAAACATCACGCGTCAATGCATATGGATCAGGAGAATTATCCAACAGCGCTTCTTGTGACACCAACTGAGCACGTGTTTCCATACCTTCGAAAGCCCACTTGCCTAAGCTTGCCCAAAAGTTCAAGAACGATAGAGGCACATACAAACCATCGACGGTTTCAGTCACTTCACGCGTCGTTACCGGGCCGTAACCTGGCACCATAAAGTACGGTCCATTCCCTACTCCGTAATGACCAATCGCATCAGAGAACGACTTGTCGTCGTACTTGGTGATCCCTGCTTCGCTGGCAATATCGATTAAGCCTAACAGACCAAAAGTTGAGTTAATCCAAAAACGATTGAAATGGTCGAGTGCTTTTTCACCATTTCCCATAAGGAGGTTGTTCACCATGCTTGATGGTTCGTCTAAGTTGGCTAGAAAATTGGAAATACCAGATCGCACTGGTACAGGAGTGAAGTCAACATAAGCGAGGGAAACAGGGCGAACCAAATAAGGATCTAGATATTCGTAGTTGATATCCCACATCGCTCGGTTGAAGCCTTCAAAAGGATCATTGGGGTGGGATTCTTCTACGTATTCTGAGGTTTCGAAATTATCATCGACACGACTCTCTTCCGGAGCACTAGAACAGCCCACCGTTAAACTTGCGATAAAAAGTAAACTCGAGAGTCTTAAAATACTGGCAGACATATCACCTTTTCCATAAGGAATTCAAATAATAAAAAAGGCCAGCAATCGCTGGCCTCAATTGGTTGCGTAAGTCTATACCGTTTATTGCAAAATCGGAATAGCTAACGCCTATGCAAAATGATGATTAATATTGCTTATTGATATCGATAGTTACTGGAGCACCCAGTTCAACCACTTCGCTCTCACCGTACCAATCACCATCGCGAGTTGAAACGTTACCATCTGTATCAAGCCTAGCTCTAACCATCAGAGTTTCAAGACTAGACAACTTCTGTCCTTCCATCATGCTGTTGCCATCATCAAGCACAACTGTACGAGGAAAAGTCCCTAGTGGGTAACGAGCTGCTGCGATAGGCATTGGCGAGCCATCAGCTCTGTGTACTGACACGATCAACACTGAGTTAGGATCAGCATTAACATCACCAGACAGATCAAGTGTTACAGCAACGCTCTTACCTTGGTCGACACCCATAGCGTCACCCATTTTCTTCTGAGCACTTTCAATACTGCGCGACAACATTTCGTAACGGCTGTCTTGTGGGCCAATCATCTGCTGCATGATGCTCCAGTACTTCACCGCACCTGGGTAGTCTTGACGTTCAAATGCATCAAATGCTAGCAGTGAGAACACACGAAGGTCGACGTAATCGTTTTGAATCAAACGGCTCAAAATCAAACGTGCTTGGTTCTGATCAGCTTCATCAGGTGAAAGCATCAATGCTTGTGCGAAGCCTAACTGAACATCTTCGTTTTTAGGTTCAAGCTTGTAAGCTCTTTCCATTGAATCTTTTGCTGTTTCAGCATCACGGTTAGCTAGCGCAATACGACCTAGTAGTAACCAACCTGTAGAATCTTTTGGCTGGTAGTGCAGACGAGTACGAAGTGCCAGAGTCAGATCTTCTAGTTCATCGTCTGTTAGCGCGCCACCTTCCGAAGACATTAGCTTTTTAGATAACTCAGGAAGGTTCGAACTCACTTCTTGCCAGTGTTGAACTTTATCCAACGCACCGAACTTGAAGTACATACCGTACGTCACAGCCACAACAAGGATAATCGACGGTACAACCACACCAAGCGTTGAGATTTTAGTCTTCTTCATCTCTTGCTTAGCAGGAACATCATCAAGCAGGGATTGTTTCAAATCAGCGATCAGCTCCTGCTGGTTATCAACAAGACCTTCTTCTGCTTCTACTTCTAGCTCATCTAGACGATCTTTGTAGAATGCTTTGTTCAACTCATCGCGCAGCACATCATCGTTGTTTGCCTTTTTATTAATGAAGGGCAGAACAATTAAGAAAATTGCCGCTAGCGAAAGGATAATGGTAGAAATCCAAAATAGAGTCATTACTTCTTGTCTCCGTCGTTCTCTTCATCGAGTAACGCTTTTAAGCGAGCTTCTTTGTCTGCATCCCAGCCTTTATCTGACTCAACTGCTTTCGACTTTGATTTTCTGCTTCGTAAAATGATCAAACCGAAACCAAACACAACTACCGCAAAAGGACCAACCCAAAGGATTGACGTTGCTAGTGTCAGTGGAGGGTTGTAAGTAACAAAGTTACCGTAGCGAGCAATCATGTAATCAATGATATCTTGCTTCGACTTACCGTCTTTTGTCATCTCGTACACTTTCTGGCGTAAGTCGACTGCTAGCTCAGCATTCGAATCACCAATGGTGTTGTTCTGACATTTAGGGCAACGCAACGTATTACTCAGCTCTTTGAACTGCTGTTCTTGATCAACGGTATCAAATTCATGAAACTCGATAGGCGCAGCAGACACAGTCGCTGAAATGGCAAACGTAGCGAACAGAGTGATCAGTACCTTTTTAATCATTTCGCTTCCTCCAACAAGTCTTGATACATCGGCTCAAGCGTCGATGCCCAGTTAGTTGGATTCACGTCACCCACATGGCGGTAACGAACCACACCGTTAGCATCAATTAAGAAAGTCTCAGGAGCACCATATACGCCAAGATCTAGACCCAGCATACCGTCGCCATCAAATAAGCTGATTAAGTACGGGTTACCTAGTTCTTTTAGCCAACCGACAGCTTTGTTGCGATCATCTTTGTAGTTCATACCAATGATCTTAACGCCTTGAGCAGCTAATTTATTCAGGTAAGAGTGCTCTGCATAACAGGTAGGACACCAGGTAGCCCACACATTAAGCAGCAGAGGCTCGCCCTTGAAGATCGCTTGATCATGAAACTTGCCTGGTTGTTCTAAGTCTTCTAGACCAAACTCAGGCACAGGCTTACCAATCAATACTGACTCAAGTTTAGTCGGGTCATCACCCGACTGATTACGAACTAATTGAGTTGCAAAGACTCCAGCTAGAATCATAAAAGCAATCAATGGAATGAATAAAATCTTCTTGTTCATTCGAATTAAGCCTCCTGCTCTTCAGCCGACTTTTTGGTTGGCTTACGGAAACGGTAACGACGGTCACTGATAGCAATAGCACCACCAATCGACATGATCAAAGAACCTGCCCAGATCCAACGTACAAATGGTTTGTAGTAGATACGTACAGCCCAAGATTTGTTGTCGTCTAAACGCTCACCCATTGCGATATAAAGGTCGCGCGTTACGCCACGATCAATCGCTGCTTCTGTCATCATAGACTTAGCTGTGGTGTAGAAACGTTTTTCAGCGTGAAGCGTGTTGATGTATTTGCCTTCTTTGGTAATTTCAAAGTCAGCAATATAACCATCATAGTTAGGGCCATCTTTGTCACGAACTCCTGTAAACAGGAAGCTGTATTCTTCAAGCTGGTAGCTTTCACCTGGCGCCAAACGTACATCGCGTTCGATGCTGTAGTTTTGCACCATCGCGATACCAATCACTGTCACGGCTAAACCAATGTGACCACACATCATTGCCCAGTGGCTACGAGGCAGCTTAGTTAGACCTTTCAGGAATGTATGACGGTGAGTCGCACGCTCATGCAGCTCAAAGCCATGCATGAAGATGATCCAAAACGCCATTACCCAACCAGCAAAAGCAGTACCGCTGAAGCGGTCAGCCAGTAGAGCAACCATTAGCGCACTCAAGCCAAGTGAGAATGCACCTGAAATCAGCATTGGTTTAACGAGCTTAGACAGGTTGTCACGTTTCCAACGGATCAGTGGACCGATACCAAGTAGGAACGAGAACGGAATCATTAACCAGAAGAACAACATATCAAAGAATGGAGCACCGATTGATACTGAGCCCAAGCCTAACTGTTTGTGAACTAATGGTAGTAGCGTACCTACTAACACAACGACAAGCGCTGCAATCAATAATATGTTGTTACCAAGCAGTGCGTTTTCACGAGAAACCAAATCAAAATTACCGCGAACACGAACTGATGCGCCTTTAACCGCAAACAACAGTAGTGAACCACCAATAACGAAGACTAGGAAACCTAGAATAAACATACCACGAGCAGGATCCGACGCGAATGCGTGAACCGATACCAAGATGCCCGAACGAACTAAGAATGTACCTAGTAAGCTTAGCGAGAATGCAGAGATAGCCAGCAATACTGTCCAAGCTTTAAATGTGCCACGCTTTTCGGTTACCGCTAGTGAGTGCATCAGTGCAGTACCAGCCAACCAAGGCATGAATGAAGCGTTTTCTACTGGATCCCAGAACCACCAGCCACCCCAGCCAAGTTCGTAGTAAGCCCACCATGAACCTAATGCGATACCTACTGTTAGGAATAACCAAGCTGCGATTGTCCAAGGACGCGACCAACGAGCCCATGCCGTATCAAGACGACCACTCATTAGAGAAGCGATTGCGAAAGAGAACGCAACAGAGAAACCTACATAGCCCATGTAAAGCATTGGCGGGTGAATAATCAAACCCGGGTCTTGCAGTAGTGGGTTCAAGTCACGGCCATCTACAGGGAAGAAAGGCAATGTACGTAGGAACGGGTTAGAGGTTACGATAATGAACAGCAAGAAGCCGACAGTAATCAAACCCATGATAGCCAGTACGCGAGCCACAGACTCTTGAGGCATACCACGGCTGAACGTCGCTACTGCAACCGTCCAACCTGCTTGGATAAGAACCCAAAGCAGTAATGAACCTTCGTGAGCGCCCCAAACCGCCGTGATTCGGTAGTACCAAGGCAGTTGGCTATTCGAATTGCTTGCTACGTATTGAATCGTAAAATCATTGGTGTAGAACGCGTAACACAGGATAAAAAACGAAATCGCTAGGAATCCGAACATTCCCCACGACAACGGTCGTGCACTGTTCATCAATAATGTGTTATTTCGAGCGGCTCCATACAATGGGAGCACGCTTAGCAGCAATGCAAGTCCCAAAGACAGGATCATCGCAAAATGGCCGATCTCGGCTATCATTGAGCATTTCCTTCTTTTTGTTCAGTTGTGTATTGCAAAGGCTCATGAGTCTTCTTCATTGCTTCTGCAACTTCAGAAGGCATGTACTCTTCATCGTGCTTTGCCAACACCTCGAACGCTTCAATTGTCGTCGCATCTTTAAGGACACCCTGAGCAACAATACCTTGGCCTTCACGGAAAAGATCAGGAAGGATGCCATCATATAAAATCGTTACTTTAGGGCCTACATCCGCCAAATCGAAGCTTACACGTAGTGATTCGTTGTCACGGCTTACAGAGCCGACTACAACCATGCCACCAATGCGTAGGCGTTGACCAACTTCAGGTTTTTTACCATCTTTGCCGTTGACCAGTTCAGTTGGTGTGTAGAACAGATCCATGTTCTGGTTAAGTGCATAAACCATCAATCCAATAGTCGCACTGATACCAAAAAAGATTGCTAAGACAATGCCCAGCCTCTTTTTACGTCTTGGGTTCATAGAGTGTTCTCCATATTTTTTGCTGCATCGATACGAGCTTGACGATCAACCTTGGCTTGTACTTCATTTAGTAATTGCTTACCACGACGAACACTTACCACCAGTAAAATGATCATCGCGAGGAATGTGATTCCAAATGCACTCCATACATAAGAGGCGTAGCCTCCCATGGCAAAGAAATCACTCAAAGATTCAAAATACATAATTACCTACCCTACTACGCTTTTTCAGCCGCAAGCTTGCGAACCCATGGACGGTGACTCTCTTTACTGATGATTTCGTTTCTAAAACGAACCATAGTCACAGCACCAAAGAAAAAGGCGAAGCCGAAAATATTAAGAAGAAGCGGCCATAACATGTCACTTGAAATAGAAGGCTTATCGAACTTAGTGATCGTCGCGCCCTGGTGAAGTGTGTTCCACCACTCTACTGAAAAGTGAATGATAGGTAGGTTGATGACACCAACAATAGCCAAAATGCCTGCCGCTTTGGCTGCAGTTTTTTGGTCGTCAAACGCGTGGTGTAGTGCAATCACACCTAAATATAGGAATAGAAGAATCAGCTCTGAGGTCAAACGCGCATCCCAAACCCACCAAGCGCCCCACATTGGTTTACCCCAAACAGCACCAGTTAGCAGCGCGATGAAGGTAAATACCGCACCGATAGGTGCCATAGCCAACGCGGCCATGTCTGATAGTCTTACCTGCCATACCAAGCCGATAAACGCTGCAATCGCCATCGACATATACACGCCCATGGACCAAATCGCAGAAGGTACGTGGATGTAAATGATTCGGAAGCTATCACCTTGTTGGTAATCAGAAGGTGCAAATGCTAGTCCCCACACAGTACCGGCAGATAGACACAATAGCGCTAGGATAGAGAACCATGGCAGAAGTTTACCAGCAAGCTGATAGGAAGTTTCTGCTTTGGCATAGGGATGGAGCCATTTCCACATGTTGTAATCTCACTCTTACTTCATATTGCTTACAGCTATCACAGCTATAATTATTATAATTTATTTGGCTTACTGCCTCTTCCAGTGACTCTATGAGTTTGAAAGTTCCAATTAGTTCACTCTGAACAATCAAAGTGATGGTGAGTGCTTAGTTAATACTCTAATAGCTAGTTAACACTCACTCTTAGTGCTGCACTGATAGCAAATGGGGTGAGCGTCATTGCGCCCATTAGCATTGCCCCTAACACGGCTAGTTGTCCGTTATACGCAACACCTAGTGCTGCCGCATCAATCGCTGATGTAGCAAATATAAGAATTGGGATATACAGCGGCAAAATAAGCAGACTCAACAGCACGCCGCCTTTTTGTAATCCAACCGTCAAAGCCACACCAATAGCACCAATAAAACTTAATGCAGGCGTACCAACCAACAAGGTCAAGACCACCGATAACCAAGTATCGAAATTCAAGGACAGCAGCACCGCTAACAACGGACTGATCAATATTAATGGTAACCCTGTCAATAACCAGTGCGCTATGACCTTGGACAATACTACCAACTGCAACGGGATGGGCATCAGCATCATCTGCTCAAGGGCACCGTCTTGAAAATCATCTCGGAATAGTCGTTCCAAAGAGAGCAATGCAGAAAGTAAAGCAGCAACCCAAACAATACCCGCAGCGATGCGCGCAAGCAGGTTCGGCTCAGGCCCAATACTCAGTGGAAAAAGGGTGATGACAATAATAAAAAACCACAGAGGGTTAAAGATATCGGCTTGGCGACGAAATGCGATCAGCAGCTCACGTCGAATGATCGTTGTCATTGAAGAGATCATATTACTCACCCAACTTTATTTTTCTTAGTTTCGGGCTATCAGCAAACATATCTTGGTGTGTGGTTAGTAACACAATGCCACCGTTATCTGCATGCTCAGAAAAAAGAGACTCTAAAACTTTAACGCCCTGCTTATCGATTGCAGTCAACGGTTCATCTAGAATCCACAACATTTGTTTACTCAACCAAAGACGAGCCAACGCCACACGGCGCTGTTGACCAGCTGAAAGTTGCCCCGCGGGCACGTCTTCCCTACCAGCAAGACCAACCTGGGCCAACGCATGGTAAAGCTCTTCCTTGCTCGTTCCACCACTGTGAATCGATTGATAGAAACTCAAGTTCTCATAGGCACTGAGCTCGCGCTTCACGCCAGTTTGATGACCAAGAAAAAGTAAATTTTGATGATACACATCTCGACTCGTTTCAATGGACTCACCATCCCAACAAATAGTGCCTTCATCACGATCGCCTAGCCCGGTGATAATCCTAAGGAGTGTCGTTTTCCCAGTACCGTTACGACCTTCAACTTGAACCAACTCGCCAGGTTTCAATTGAAAAGACAACGATTCAAACAGAACCCTGTCGTCACGAATAGCAGTTAAATTTGAGACTTCTAGCATAGGTAAATTTAGTCGAGTAATGAGAGGGCTATAGTAGCACACCAACATGGTGACAAAACAGGACTAGGCGTTTTCGATAAGACAAAGTCCGTAAGAAACTGTTACCACCGCATCACAATTTACACATTTTCACCAACAAACTAGATATTGCCGTAGATACAAGTACTTATAAACATCGTTCTATATAGATATAGCAAGCATAAAAAAAGAAGCCGAAGCTTCTTTTAAGAGGTGTACGTGATAAACATCAATTGCTCAATACGCAGTAAGCACTCAATTTAACGACGTCGAGGCAGATCTCTGCGATCGCGAGAGGCATCGGGTTGATCATCGTACGATGAAGGGTTGCTTCTCAACGAAGGGATTTTTTCCTTACCCGCGAGCTTATTCTGTAGAGACATCATTAGCTCAGCTTCCGCTTTAGGTAATTCACACTCTTCGATCAGTTCGTTTATCCCGGCACCAAGCTGAACCATTTTTGTTGCACGCGTATATAAGCGTCCATCGGTGTCAGCATGTTCCAACTCAACAATACGTTCATTCAAGTGCTTTATCAGATCTTGCTGTTCCGTCACTTTCTGGCCAAGGCCAACCACAACAGAGCGAACTTCAAGTAATTGCTTACTCGATTTTTGAAGCTCTTTATCCAAGTTACGAACTTGCAGACGTGATTGATCGAGCTGCTTTTGAATTGCACGTTTTACTTTGCTAATCAAAATCACGATGAATAACGTAAAAACCCCAACACCTGATATCAGAACGACAGGGCTTAAAGGAAGCGCTTCAAACATTACAGGTGAGCCATCTCATCCCATTCGTCTTCGCTTAGTAGTTTGTTTAAATCTACTAGAATAAGCAGCTTGCCATCACGGTTACTTACACCTTGGATAAACTTAGCACTTTCATCAGTACCAACACTTGGCGTTGTGTCGATTTCAGAAGAACGCAGGTAAACCACTTCAGCAACGCTATCGACTAGAATGCCAATTACTTGACGCTCAGATTCAATAACGATAATACGAGTGTTATCTGTGATTTCACCTTGCATCAAGCCAAAGCGAGAACGAGTGTCGATAACAGTAACAACGTTACCACGTAGGTTAATAATACCTAGAACGTAATCTGGAGCACCCGGTACTGGAGCAATTTCGCTGTAACGCAGTACTTCACGCACTTGCATTACGTTGATGCCGTAAGTTTCTTCTTCTAGCTGGAAAGTCACCCATTGAAGTACTTCATCATTGGTTTGCTCTTTTCTTACTTCAACTTCACTCATATGAGACATAGATAATCCTCTTGCCGTCGTTACCGACCACTATTATTAACTTGATGCGTTTACTAGCTTAATGCTTTTACATCTAGCCCTGCGTTTAGCATGGCGATTAATGCTTCAACATGGATCAAAGCACACATTTTTTCTTTTACCATACCAGCGAGCCATGGGCGTTTCCCTGCCATTTCTCGCCAACGTACTTTATCTGTATTAAGTAGCTCGGTGCCTTTTAGCTCGGTGCCCGCAAGGCCCCACAAGCTCTCCCCAAGCATGACTATATATTGATATTTTTCTTTGTACTCGTCACCTGATAGTTTCTCAGACATCACCCATTTTGCGGTGTCGACCACATCTAGCTGACTATCACGGTTGGTTTGTAAACCCAAATACCAAGCTGGCTTACCAATGATATGACTTAACTCTTCAAGGCGATGGATACCGCCAAGCTCATCAAGTGGTACCGCAAAGGTCACGCCGTTTACATCAAAATACAAAACTTGAAAGTCTTCTGTGCGAACCGTATTTTCCCAAGAGGTAAACTGGTTAGCACCTCCGGCTTGAGTTTCAAGTCCAATAACTGTCTCGACCTCAGGAGCATCAAATTCAGACTCAACAGCCTTAACTTCTACTTGTTCCGTCTCCTGCGGTTCAGCTTGTAACTCTTCAATTTGCTGCGTTTCAACAGGTGGCTCTGCAGCAATTGATAAATCGGGTTCTGGAAGATTCCAATCTTGAATCTCTGGCTCTTCAAACACTTGAACAGACTCAACCACGGCCTCAAACATTTGCATGCCTGCTTGCTGGGCGATTTTCTGGGTGTTCAGATCCATCAATTCATCAAGATTCAGCTCATCAACAACATTGGTCGCCTCTAAACGACTTAGTAGCTTCTGAACATCCTCAAGGTTAGGAACCTCAAACTCAGCCGCGCGTATTTCTGCGTAGCTTGAGTGGTGGCTCGAAAATTGGCGCTCTGGCTCTGGCTCTGGCTCTGGCTCTGGCTCTGGCTCTGGCTCTGGCTCTGGCTCTGGCTCTGGCTCTGGCTCTTCAGGTTGTGATTCGTCGGTAGACTCGTCAACAAAAAAATCGTCAGATTCAAAGCTTTCATCGCCTAACAGCGCAGTAAAGTAATCATCCAGTGCTTGTTCACTCGAGAGACTTGGCTGTGCCAATGTTGATTCTTTATTCGCGCTCATTTATCGCCAACCTTTCGAGATAAATAAGCAACTGTTTATAAGCAAATACACCACGGCTACCTGATGCAAAATGAGATGCTGGCAAGCGTTTTAGACTTGCATCTCGAAACTTAGTATCTATCGGCACAGCAGATGTCCAAACTTGGTTAGGATAATCATCTTTGAGCTGCGTTAATGTTTGCAGTGAGGCTTTGGTTCGCTTGTCGTACATGGTCGGGACAATCGTCACCTTAAACGGTGTTTTGCGAGATTTCTGCATGATGGTCAAAGTGCGAATCATGCGCTCTAAGCCCTTCATCGCCAAAAATTCCGTCTGTACCGGAATCAAAATACGATCACTGGCAGCCAATGCATTCACCATCATCACACCCAGAATTGGCGGACAATCGATTAACACATAGTCGTAGTCATCTTTCAAAGCGGCCAAAGCGCGCTTCAAGATCAACCCCATGCCGCTTCGATTTCCCATTACGCGGTCTAATGTAGCCAAAGACATGTGGGCAGGAATAATATCGATACCTTCAACTTCTGTTTGTAAAAGCAAAGGTCTTACTGTCTGCGCATTAAACTCACGCAACTGAAACAGATCAAACAGGCTCGATTCCACCGTATCTGAGTCGTAACCCAGATAGGTGGTCAGTGATGCATGTGGGTCAGTATCAACCAACAGAACACGGTGCCCCTTCAAAGCAAGTAAACCTGCTAGAGTCACGGTCGTGGTCGTTTTACCAACACCACCTTTTTGGTTTGCAACACTCCAAACAATCATTTCGATTTACCTAAGCTAACCCAACTTCAACCAAGATCCTTTCCGCGATGCGGTCTAGAGGTAGGTCTTCAGTAGAAATGCCAGCTTTTGCTACAGCTTGAGGCATACCATATACAACACAACTATCTTCGTCTTGTGCCCAAATCGTCGAGCCCGCAGTTTTCAACATACGCGAACCTTCTCGACCATCTGCGCCCATACCGGTCAGTATCATAGACAACACTTTGTCGCCGTAGATCTTCGCTGCAGAGCCAAATGTGACATCCACACAAGGCTTGTAGTTCATTCGGTCGCCGCCATCGATAATTCTTAGACGTGCAGACCCTGCACGGCCATCTACCATCATCTGTTTACCACCCGGAGCAAGATACGCCACTCCGGGTTTCAACACATCACCGTCTTGCGCTTCACGAACTTCAATCTTACACAAGGTGTTCAATCGACTAGCAAAAGCAGCGGTGAATGTGGCTGGCATATGCTGAACTAACACAATGGGATGTGGATAGTTAGCAGGGATGCGCGTCAAAATCTTCTGTAGCGCAACAGGACCGCCAGTCGATGTGCCAATGGCAGTTAATTGATACTTTTTGCCCGAGGCTCTGAACTTCGCAGCGGTTGCTGCAGCAGGTCTAGCGGCTGGAGCAGCATTAGAAACCGGTTGACGCAATGGCGTAGATGTTGAAGTCGTTGCTGTCGCTCTCGGTGCAATAGGAGCACGACGCATAAACGCACGCTTTGCAGCAATCTGAATCACACGCTGTTGAAGCAATGCAACCGCATCGTCGCGGTTACGTGCGATGTCTTCAAACTTCTTAGGTAAGAAATCTAGAGCACCTGCATCTAGCGCATCTAACGTTGCTCTCGCTCCATCATGCGTTAACGATGAAAACATCAAAATAGGCGTTGGAGACGCGGCCATGATTTCACGAACAGCTGTGATGCCGTCCATGACAGGCATTTCAATGTCCATCGTGATTACGTCAGGTCTTAGCTGTTTCGCTTTCTCAACGGCTTCTTTACCGTTTACTGCTACATCAATGACTTCTAGGCGAGCCTCTGAGTTGATGATCTCGCTAACGCGACGACGAAAAAAACTCGAATCATCAACGACTAATACTTTAATCGCCATATTTATCCTTAAATTAAATTCTTGACGCAGCTGCGTACTGCTTCAACAAGTCCGGCACATCTAGAATCAATGCAATGTGTCCGTCACTTGTAATTGTCGCGCCTGCCATTCCTGGCGTGCCTTGCAGAAGCTTATCAAGTGGCTTGATCACGACTTCTTCTTGACCGATAAGCGTATCGACAACAAAACCAACTCGTTGGCTACCCAGCTGTACGATAACAACATGGCCGTGCCCTTTACGCAGTTCAACAATACCCGCTTTAGGAGCAAGCCAGTTTTGCAAGTAGAACAACGGAATAGACTTATCGCGAACGATGATCGTTAGCTGACCATCAACCACGTTTGTGCGGCTTAAGTCTAGGTGGAAGATCTCGTTAACCGATGCCAATGGCAATGCAAATGGGTGACCCGCAACACCGACCATCAAGGTTGGTAGAATCGCTAGGGTTAGTGGAACCTTGATGGTGATCTTGGTGCCTTGTCCCATTTCTGAATCAATATCAATAGAGCCGTTCAGTGTGTTGATCGCCGTTTTCACAACGTCCATACCTACACCACGACCAGAGATATCCGAGATCTGCTCTTTGCTTGAGAAGCCAGGAGCAAAAATCAGGTTGAAACACTCTTTATTTGATAAGCGAGACGCTGCATCTTCATCCATCAGGCCACGTTTGACCGCAATAGCACGAAGCTTATCAGGGTCCATACCGCCACCGTCATCAACGATAGCCAGCTCAATATGATCACCTTCTTGAGAGGCAGACAAAATCACTTTACCCGTTTGTGATTTACCCGCAGCAACACGGTCGTTCGGCATTTCGATACCATGGTCGACAGAGTTTCTCACCAAGTGAATCAGGGGATCTGCAAGCGCTTCTACTAAGTTTTTATCAAGGTCCGTTTCTTCGCCACGCATTTCAAGAACGATGTCTTTCTTCAAGCTACGCGCAAGATCACGGACAACTCGTGGGAAGCGACCAAATACTTTCTTGATCGGCTGCATACGAGTCTTCATTACCGCACCTTGTAGGTCTGCAGTAACAACATCTAAGTTAGAGACAGCTTTCGACATTTCTTCGTCGTTGCTGTTGAGGCCTAGGCTGACAAGTCGGTTACGCACCAATACCAGTTCACCCACCATGTTCATGATGGTATCCAGTGTTGATGTATCAACGCGAACTGTCGCTTCAGCTTGCTGCTTCTTAGCCGGCGCTTTAACTTCAGCTTTTGCTGGAGCGCTCGGTTTCGGCTCGGCTTTAACGGCAACTGGTGCTGCTGGTTGCGGTTTAGGCGTTGCTTGCGGTGCAACTGCCTTAACTTCTGCAGGCTTAGTCGCTGCATCCAGTTCTTCAATCGAAGGTCCATTGCCTGATCCGTGTAACTGGTCCAGTAACTTCTCGAACTCTTCGTCAGTCATCAGATCATCGCCTTCAGACATCGCCGAAACAGGTGCTGCAGAAGGCGCTGGCGGTGGAGGAGGCGTTGAACTCGCAGCCGTCGGGCTGTTACCCGCACCATGCAGTTCATCTAGTAACTTTTCAAATTCATCGTCAGTAATATCACCGCTGTCAGCAACTGGCTGAGGTGTAACAGGTGCTGGCGGCGGTGTTGGTACAGAAGATGCTGTTGGCGAACCACCTTTACCGTGAAGTTCATCAAGCAGGCGCTCAAACTCATCTTCAGAGATATCATCCACTGAAGAGGCACTGATGCTTGAACTTTCGACAACCGGTTCAGGGGCTGCAACGATAGGCTCTGGGATAACAGGTGTTGACGCTTCTGCTGGTGTAACTTCATCAACTAATTCTGGCTTACAGAGGCGGTGAAGTTCATCCAATAAAGCTTGGTCTGCTGGCACTAAAGGTTCCTGATCTTGCACGGCTTGAAACTGTGTATTAACAGTATCTAACGCCTGCAGCATAGTATCCATCAAACCCGATGTTACGCTGCGTTGGCCGTTTCGTAGAATGTCGAACACATTCTCGGCACCATGACAAGTATCCACCAGCTCAGTTAATGCTAGGAAACCAGCACCACCTTTTACTGTATGGAAACCACGGAAAATAGCATTTAATAGGTCTTTGTCGTCAGGATTATTCTCAAGCTCTACCAGTTGCTCTGATAGAAGTTCAAGGATCTCTCCTGCTTCGACTAAAAAGTCCTGAAGAATATCTTCGTCTAAATCGTAGCTCATACGTTACCTTTAAAATCCAAGACTGGATAACAAATCGTCGACTTCATCCTGAGATGCAACAGCGTCTTCGCGCTCTTCTGGGTTCATAATTGGACCCTCAGGCGCAATCGATGCTTTCCTCTCTGACTCTGGAGTTGGCTCTATTTGATTCGCACCGAATACCGTGAGAATCTCGACCAAACGTCCTTCTACCTCATTCACCAAGGTAATAACTTTGCTAATTATCTGCCCAGTTAAATCTTGGAAATCCTGAGCCATCAAGATTTCAGTCAATTGTCCGCGTAGTTCAGTGCTGTCGCCTTCTACTTGGACAAGCAATCCATCAATGCGGTGACATAAAGCTTTAAATTGTGCCAGCTCAATGCGGCCATGCATCAGTTCATTCCATTGAGGCCTTACTTGAAGTAAACACTCGTGTAGGTTGTCTGCAATTGGCATACAGCGATCGACAGCGTCCATCGTCTTATTTGCCGCCACTTCCGTTTTATCAATGACATACTGAAGGCGATCCCTTGCGTCAGGGATTTCGTCATTTGCGATAACGCTGATGCGCTCATCGAAATTAAATTTAGTCAAAGAATCATGGAGGTCGCGAGTCAGACTTCCTATTTCTTGAAGCATTGGATTGTCTTGAAGACTAAAATTATCTTCATAAATGCTTCTAACAAGAGAATCAGCATTCTGCTGCTCATCGTTCTCAAGCAGCTCTACTAATTTTTTTGCTTGTTCTAATGAAATCATCCTGAATTCGGCCTTACTCCGCATACTTTGTGCGCTTAGGCTATCGAGATAAACAGAGAACTTATCAGCTAATGTTTACCTAGAAATGCCTAAATTTATTGATGCTTATAAGCGATCAAAAATCTTATCAAGTTTCTCTTTCAGCGTTGCAGCAGTGAAAGGCTTCACAATGTAACCATTAACACCCGCTTGCGCTGCTTCGATGATCTGCTCACGCTTCGCTTCTGCCGTGATCATAAGCACGGGAAGGTGCTTAAGTTCTGCGTCTGCGCGAATGTGTTTAAGCAGGTCAATCCCTTGCATGCCCGGCATGTTCCAGTCAGTTACCACGAAATCAAATTCGCCTTTTTTCAGCATAGGTAACGCGGTCAAGCCATCGTCTGCTTCTTGAGTGTTGTTGAAACCTAAGTCGCGAAGTAGGTTTTTAACAATTCGGCGCATCGTTGAAAAGTCATCAACAATGAGAATTTTCATGTTTTTGTTCAAATTAGCCTCCACTGAATAGGATCAGTGTTGTTAGTCGTTCTGTGTCCAAGCACTTAACTTAGTGCGTAAACGCTGCATAGATTGGCTCAGTATTTGGCTGACACGAGATTCGCTGACACCTAACACTTCCCCAATCTCTTTTAAATTGAGTTCTTCGTCGTAATAAAGCGAAAGCACAAGGCCTTCCCTTTCCGGAAGTTGTTTTATCGAATCGATCAAAGCTTGGCGGAATGACTCATCAGCAACCCCTTGAAAAGGCGTATTATCTTGAGAGTCTTCATTCGGAGATATTACATCATCTGAGACGCCTAAATCTTCGATTCCAACCAGTCTTGAACAATTAATGTCAGTTAAAGCACTGTGATACTGCTCTAAACTGAGTCCCATGTGTTTTGCCACTTCGGCATCACTCGGGTCACGGTTGAGGATACCCTCTAACTCCGCGATTGCACTGCTGATTTCTCGATTGTTTTTATGAACCGATCTCGGTACCCAGTCCCCACGGCGAATGTCATCTAACATTGCCCCGCGAATTCGAATACCGGCATACGTCTCAAAGCTTGCGCCTTTGGTACCATCATAGTTTTGTTGCGCTTCAATCAAGCCGATCATGCCAGCTTGAATTAAGTCATCAACTAATACATTAGGCGGTAATCGCCCCAACAAGTGATGAGCGATACGTTTAACCAACACAGAATACTTCTCAAAAAAAGCCTGTTGGCTATTGTGATTAGCATGTTGGTCGTAAGTAAGCGCTTTATTCACCAAATGGTTCCTCTATAAATTCAGTACGATTCAGCAGCCTTTCCACAAAGAACTCCAAGTGCCCACTTGGTGTTTTTGGTATTGGCCAGGTCAATGCTTTATTAGCCAAAGAGCTGATTGCCAATGCCGCTGGAGAGCGAGGATACGCATCGACTACGATTTTCTGTCTCTTGACTGATTGACGTACTTTATCATCTAAAGGAATACATGCTACGAGTTCGAGGCTCACATTCAAGAAGCGCTCTGTGACCAAAGTCAACTTTGCAAATAATTCTCGGCCTTCACGGTAGCTTCTGACCATATTTGCAACAACTTTGAACCGCTGAACTTGGTGTTCTCTGCTCAAGAGCTTAATCAAAGCATATGCATCCGTGATCGAGGTAGGTTCATCACATACCACGACAACCACGTCTTGCGCCGCTCTTGAGAAGCTGATTACCATGTCCGAAATACCGGCTGCGGTATCAACTAACAAGATGTCCATCTCGTCTTCAAGCGAACCGAATGCGCGAATCAAACCTGCATGCTGTGCGTGTGAAAGTTCAGTCATGCTTTGTGTGCCCGATGTCGCAGGAATAATTTTAATTCCGTGCGGCCCTTCGACAATCGCATCCTTAAGTTCACATTCGCCTGCCAACACATGCCCAAGGTTTCGTTTAGAACGAATACCCAGCATGATATCGACGTTAGCGAGGCCTAAGTCGGCATCTAGCACCATAACTTTTTTGCCTTGGCGCGCCATGCAAATAGCCATACCTAACGTCACATTAGATTTACCAACCCCTCCCTTACCACCGGTTACAGCGATAACTTTTGTGAGTGAAGGCTTGGTTAAGCGACGGAGGCCGCTAGCTTGATCATGTATCATATTTTCATTCATATTTATCCGCCGCCTAGAGCCCTTCAGAATCGCTATTCCAGTAATGAGGTTCATTCTCTGTAGATTTTTCTAATAACTCATTGGCCTTAGCAATCATGTACTTTGGCTGAGCTATAACGATATCTTCAGGAACTCGTTGACCATTTGCAATGTAAGCAACTGGTAATGCATTTTGTATTACGACACTGATGAATTCACCTAGACTTAGGGATTCATCCAGCTTAGTCATGATGCATCCCGACAACGGGATTCTTCTAAAGTGTTCAATTGTTTCTTGCAGCACTTTGCGTTGCGCGGTTGCAGGCAACACAAGGTAGCTATTGATAACGGAACCACTCTCTTGCATCAATGTGTCTAACTGCTCAGATAGGCGAACATCTCGTTGTCCCATGCCTGCAGTATCGACCAGAATTAGGCGACGATTACGTAACTGATATATTACATCGGCCAATTCACTAGAATCTTTAGCAACTCTTACAGGACAACCCATAATTCGACCATAGATCGATAACTGCTCATGTGCACCTATACGATATGTGTCAGTTGTCACTAGTGCTACGTTATCTGCGCCATATTCCATGGCTGCGCGTGCAGCTAGCTTAGCAACCGTCGTTGTTTTACCTACGCCAGTCGGGCCCAATAAGGCCACAATACCGCCGCGTTTTAAAATATCTTTTTGTGTAACGGAGATTTGGTCAGCAACCAAGGCTAACAACGCCTTCCACGCACGTGCAGGTTTGGTATCTTCAGGAATGTAACACGCCATTTGATCGGCAAGCTCTGCAGATACACCCATACGTTCAAGGCGTTTGATAAGCATGGCTCTAAGCGGTTCACGACGCTCAACTTCTTGCCACATTAATCCAGATACTTGATGCTCTAACAGACGACGAATTGAGGTCATCTCCTCGCGCATCGTTTCCATTTCAGTATCTGAACCTTTGGAATGCGTATTCTCACGACCACGATCATAACGGGTAGGATCCAAACGAGGTGCTGGACGCTCTACTCTGCGGTCTTCGGCAATCAATTGGGATAAACCTGTTTCACGAGCAAATGCAGAATCTAGGTTCCCGTGAGACTGTTGGTTACCGCGAGACTGCAAATTACTTTGAGTCTGATGACTATGAGGCTTATGACCCGTGCTTGATTGGCGATTGAGCAATGCAGACAATGAATCTTCATTTTCAGCACGATGTTGTGGCTCATCATCGGCGCCATGACTGTATTGCTTTAGCATATTCGCAAAGCGCTTGGTCATTGAGCGTCCACCTTCAGCATTCGACTGTAGGCTAACCTTATCATCGTCTAATTGTCGTCGCCCTGCAGGAGCTGCGGGCGCGGCCATTTGCGTATATTGGCTTTGTGCAGGCTGCTGAGGTTTATTTGGTCTCTGGCTCGCTGTCGACGGGCTGGATTCACCATCAATAGCGGCAACAATTTCCACGCCACCTGCGACCTTTTTATTAGACATGATCACCGCTTCCGAACCAAGTTCTTCTTTAACTTGGAGCAAGGCCGTTCGCATATCTTTTGCAAAAAATCGTTTAATTTTCAATTCGATCGTCCGTTCTAATTAGGCGGCTTAATTACCAACAGCTTGTACTATACGTATCTGCTTTTCGTCCGGTATTTCTTGGTAAGACAAGACTCTCAAGCTTGGAATCGTGTTTTTCACGAACTTAGCCAGAGTCGAACGTAACACACCAGAGGTCAGTAGCACCGCGGGCTCACCTTTCAGCTCTTGCTCTTGTGTCGCGTGACTGAGGGATGTCTGTAAACGTTCGGCTAAACCAGGTTCAATACCAGCAGATTCTCCGCCGGATGCCTGCATGGTTTGATGCAAGATTTGTTCCAGCTCAGGAATCAAGGTTATCACTGGCAATTCCGGTTCTATACCATTGATTTCCTGAACAATTAACCGTTTCAATGAGATACGAACCGCCGCCGTAAGTATGTCAGGTTCTTGACTTTTACCAGAATACTCCGACAAAGTTTGGACTATGGTTCGAATATCACGAATTGGAATGGCTTCATTCAATAGGTTCTGTAGCACTTTTACGACTACACCCAACTGCAATTGATCCGGTACAAAACCTTCCACCAGCTTAGGTGTTGAGCGGCTGAGCATCTCAAGCAAGTTCTGAACTTCTTCGTGACCAATAAGCTGTGATGCGTTATTGGTTAGCAGTTGGCTAAGGTGTGTCGCCAGTACAGTAGAAGAATCGACAACGGTATAACCTAGAGCTTGTGCATGTTCACGCTGCTCTTCACGTATCCATACAGCTTCAAGGCCAAAGGCAGGGTCAATCGTCGGCTCACCATCGATCATACCGTAGACTTGACCTGGGTTAATCGCGAGTTCCATGTCTGGTTTTATCTCAGCCTCACCTACCGCGACACCCATCAAGGTGATTCGGTAGCTGTTTGGTGTCAGTTCTAGATTATCGCGAATGTGCACCGCTGGGATCAAGAAACCAAAATCTTGAGACAGCTTCTTACGCACACCTTTAACGCGTTCAAGCAGTTCGCCTCCTTGGTCTCTATCCACCAAAGGAATCAAACGGTAACCTACTTCTAAGCCAATAATATCAACAGGTTGAACATCATCCCAAGAAAGCTCTTTCTGAGAGCCTACTTCTCCATTCGCTTCAACGGTCGCCGGAAGGTTAGGTTCTTCCGCCTTCTTCTTGTTCTTTTTATCGATGTAATACGCCCCTGCACCCGCAACAACTGCAAGGCTCAAGAACGAGAAATGTGGCATACCTGGAACAATACCCATGATGCCAAGGATTGCAGCGGTGATCATCAAGGCTTTTGGATTGTCGAACATCTGGAAGACGAGCTGCTGCCCCATGTCTTCATCAGTGTTTTGGCGCGTTACCATCATCGCGGCTGCAATAGACAGTAATAGAGATGGAATTTGTGCAACCAGACCATCACCGATAGTCAGTAGTGTGTAGATTTCAATTGCTTCACCAAAACCAAGGTCAAACTGAGCCATACCAATGCTCAAGCCACCAATGATATTGATGAATAAGATTAAGATACCAGCGATCGCATCGCCTTTAACAAACTTAGACGCACCGTCCATCGAACCGTAGAAGTCGGCTTCTTTGGTTACTTCAAAACGTCTCAGACGAGCCTGATCTTGGTCGATCAAACCAGCGTTCAAGTCGGCATCGATTGCCATCTGTTTACCCGGTAAGGCGTCCAAAGTGAAACGCGCGCTTACTTCCGAGATACGTCCTGCACCTTTGGTTACAACCATGAAGTTAATGATCATCAGAATCAAGAACACCACTAGACCTACGGCATAGTTACCACCGATAACCACGTTACCAAAGGCTTCAATCACGTTACCAGCCGCGTCGCCACCTTCATGACCATGAAGCAAGACCACACGTGTTGAAGCAACGTTCAAGGCTAATCGAAGTAGAGTCGCAATCAGAAGTACGGTCGGGAATGCAGCAAAGTCTAAAGGTCTGCGGGTATAAACCGAAACCAATAGCACAACCATAGACAGTGCAATGTTAAAGGTGAAGAACATATCCAACAAGAAAGCTGGAATGGGCAACACCACCATAGCAAGCGTTGCAAGTACCATAACAGGTGCACCAACCGCAGGCATGGCACGGTTCGGGATTTTAGGTAGCTTGTCCGCAAAAGGCAGGGAGAATTTCATAAATCTAGACAGTTTCGCTATGTTGTAGCTCTCTGAACAAGTGGATTAGATCTTAGTCAGGGCTGTTTTGCTATGGGCTTATAATGTTCAGGCTTACTACAGCAAACACTGTACCAACATCTCACGTCAAATTATCGCCATCACCTCAATAAAAGGAAGATTGGCTAGCTCACTATTATCAGGGTTCATCACGCAGAGCTCAAGCAATTGATCTAATGACGTAAATCAGGTGGGATCGGCATATTAGAATCTTGCAGTTTTGGTCTCTCACCACCTCGTTTTCGGTACTGCTTAAGCTGGAAAACATATGCAAGCACCTGCGCGACAGCCGTAAACAGACCGTCAGGAATTTGTTGTTCTAGTTCAGTGGTGTGATAAAGCGCCCTCGCCAATGGAGGTGCCGGAACAATATAGATATCGTTTTCGCGCGCAATTTCTCGGATCTTCATCGCCATGTGGTCAACACCTTTGGCAACCACAATCGGCGCTTTATCTTGATTCTGCTTATAACGCAGTGCCACGGAAAAGTGCTCTGGGTTGGTCACAATCACATCCGCTTGAGGGACGTCTGCCATCATACGACGCTGAGCCGCTTCCCTTTGTAGCATACGAATTCGGCCTTTTACTTCCGGCTTACCTTCGGTATCTTTGAATTCGTCTTTAACTTCTTGTTTAGTCATTTTCAGCTGATCAGCGTGTTGCCAGATCTGAAATGGGATATCAATGGCAACCACGATCAGCAAAGAGCAACTGATTAAAAGAATGAAGTTAAGCAAGATATCCAAAGCATGAAAGATATTCTGCGGATACACATCCATACTCAGCTGCATTAAATCATGCTGAGAGGCCTGAATAAGGTAAATAGCCATGCCTGATACAAGTGCCACTTTCAAAATAGATTTCAGCAGTTCAACCCAGCTTTGTAGGCCAAACATACGCTTGATACCACTGAGTGGATTGAGCTTAGACGCCTTTGGCATTGCAGCTTGCATCGAAAAGTTAATCCCGCCAACACCTGCCGCACCAATAACAGCCGCAACAAACAAAGTTATCAAGATTAAGAACAGTGGAAACAGTAAGTTCACCAGTGCGCCACCAGCGATTTCAAGGAGCTTGTTGGTGTCAAAGATCTCGTCGCGGCTCAGAGAAAACAGACGTTGCATGGCCTCGAACAAAGCCTTCGCCATCGATTCGCCAAACCACATTAATGCAATCGCACCGACTATCAGTACCGACGCTGAAGCTAGCTCTTTTGACCTTGCAACCTGCCCTTTCTCTTTGGCCTGTTGCAAGCGTTTGGGCGTGGCGTCTTCTGTGCGTTCTTGACCGTCTGACTCTGCCATTTCAGTCTCCTAGCAATCTAACCGGATTAGACGACATATCTGTTGTTCGCCTTGCATCCAGAATAGCTCATAGTGACTATACAAGCCGCCAAGGATGTACCAACAAAGTAACAGACCCACGAGTAGCGCAAATGCAAAACCCAAAGAAAAGATATTTAACTGAGGTGCAGCACGCGTCATTACACCAAAAGAAAGGTTAATCGTTAACAGTGCGATAATGCCCGACAAGGACATCGCCAATGCCGTTTTGAACATGATACCAAGCCACAACGCGAGCTCTCGAAAATCAACCGAAGTCAAAGAGCCACTGCCAATCGGCAAAGTCTTAAAGCTGAACACCACCAACTGCAGCATTTTCAAGTGACCGTCGGTTGCCAAGAAGAACATAGTGGCAAGTAGCATGAAGAGCTGACCCAATACTGGCGTGTTCTGTCCATTTGCTGGGTCGACCATAGAAGCGAAGCCCAAGCTAGATTGCATACCAAGGATTTGACCGAGCATAACAAAGGTTTGAATCATGAACTGGGTGACGAAGCCCATAGCAACACCAATAACGATCTGTTCAAATACTGTCAAGAACCCCTGAAAAGACAGCAATTCAATATCTTTAGGAACAGCAGGAATCGCGGGCATTACGGCAAAGGTGATCGCCAAGCCTAAATACAGACGAATACGCGGCGACACAAAGCGCGCCCCTGTTACCGTCATCACCATCAGCATGGCTGAGATGCGAGTGTATGGCCAAAAATAATTGGCTAACCACTCTAGTACAAGGCTCGTCGGGTATTCCATATCGATTTAATACAGAACTTGCGGCAAGCGTTCGATGAGTTCAAAAAAGAACTCCATCATCATCTGAGTCATCCAGTGTGCAAATAGCATCAACGCCAACAAAGTCACAATCAAACGCGGCAAGAAACTCAGTGTTTGTTCGTTGATAGAGGTCGCAGCTTGGAAAACAGCGACGACTAAACCGATCAGCAGGCTCGGGATGATAATGGCGCAAACCATAATGAGTACCATCCAAAGGGCATCTCGGAACAACTCTACGAATATTTCAGGATTCATTATTCCCCCAGCTACAAGGCAAAACTGCCAGCGAGAGTGGAGAGTATCAAGTTCCAACCATCAACAAGAACAAACAGCATCAACTTAAACGGCAGCGATACAATCATTGGTGACAACATCATCATACCCATAGCCATTAATACCGATGCCACTACCAAGTCGATGATTAGGAACGGCAAGAACAACATAAAGCCTATCTGGAAAGCCGTTTTCAACTCTGACGTGATAAATGCAGGAATCAGAACCGCCATTGAAACATCTTCAGGGTTGTTCACTTCCGCACCAGAGATCTCAACAAAGGTTTCTAGATCTTTGATTCGAGTCTGTTTAAGCATAAAGGACTTAATCGGTTCTTGGGCAACATCGAATGCCTGTCGTGCCGATATCTGTTCATTAAGATAAGGCTGAACTGCTTGTTCGTTAACTTGGTTAATCACTGGCGACATGATGAAGAAGGTCAAGAATATCGCGATACCAATAATCACTTGGTTAGACGGTGTTTGTTGTAGACCCATTGCCTGACGCAAGATAGACATCACCACCACAATACGGGTGAACGAGGTCATCAAAATCACCATCGCCGGCAAGAAGCCAAGCATGGTCATTAGAGCCAAGATCTGTAGGTTTATCGAGTAGTCTTCACCACCATTAGCATTGGTTGTCATGGTAAAGGCAGGTATGCCACCACCATTGCCGGTTAAGCTACCCGTTGTCATGGTTTGCGATTTGGCTTGGTCTTGTTCCATCGTGCTGATGGTTACCGACTCTGAGCCAGCGGTATTCGCAGGAATGACGGTGCCGTCTTCAGCCTGTGCAAATACCGACATACTGAATACGAGTGAGCAGAGGAGAGTGAGCTGAACCAACAACATTTTAACCATTCGGAAAGCTCCGTTTTGGCAAACGTAAGATGAGTTCAAAAGTCCGTTACTTGTTTGCATCTTTTTTTATTAGCTGGGAAAGCTGACTTGAAAATGTACTTTTTTCCAGCATCTCCTGAGTAAGAGGTTTATCCAGCTTAGAAATTAGCTGGATAGATTGCGTGGTAATCCCGACTAAGAACTGATCATCACCAGCTTGAACAATAGCGATGCGTTCTTTAGTACCTACAGGAATTTGCCTAACAATCGCCAAGCCTTGCTGATTCGACATTGCAGGCACTTGCATTCGCTTGAGTAGCCAAGCAATAAATAAGATGAAGGCTATAACGAAAATTAGCGACCCAAAAGTGGTCGCTAAATCGAGAGATGGCGGCGTTGCAGCAAAGGCAATAGAAGGAGAAGATAACAAAGCTCCCCCCGTAATTAGCCTAGCCAATCTTGGAGACAGAAAGCTCATTAACGCAGCTTCTTAATTCGTTCTGTCTGGCTAATAACGTCAGTCAAACGAATACCAAACTTGTCGTTCACCACAACCACTTCACCATGAGCAATCAAGGTACCGTTTACCATCACATCCAGTGACTCACCAGCAATTCTATCTAGCTCAACAACCGAACCTTGGTTCAACTGAAGTAAATTACGGATACTGATCTGAGAGCGGCCAACTTCCATTGAGATAGTCACGGGGATATCCATGATGGTATCCAGTTTACGACGCTCATCTTCAGAAATCGGAGACGATGAATCGGTTAGCTCATCAAGTGGTGCCGCAAGCACGTCATCAACATCAATTGACGGTGCTGAAGGATCTTCACCAAGTGCCGCAGCCCACTCGTCTGCTAGCTTTTGATCTTCACTAGGTTCCATTACCAATTCCTATACTTTTATCTATTTTGCTATTCGTCATCGTCGCTATTTTCCAGCTCAGACATTAAGTCCTTGCCTAGAAAAGCGAGATCAGTTTTAACCACATGTGGTCTTTGAATTTTTTCAGAAATCTGTACTGCGAGCTTCTCACCGGAACGGCCCATTTTCACACGATACGTTGGCAGCTCTTCAACGAACATAGTCGCATGCTCAGGCATGTTCATTGGAATGACGTCACCGGGTCGCAGCTCCATCAAGTCACGCAGAGAAATATCTTGCTCTAGCAAGTTCACACGGAAGTTAACCGGCACATCCATAATTTCATCACGCAGCGCGGTACTCCAACGAACATCGGTTTCCATTTTGTCTGATTGAACACCGGCATCCAGCAGTTCACGAATCGGCTCTACCATGGAGTAAGGCATCACGACGTGGAAGTCACCACCACCGCCATCCACTTCAATGTGGAATGAGCTTACAACAATCACTTCTGTTGGGCTCACAATGTTCGCCATACTTGGGTTCACTTCAGAATCCAAGTATTCAAACTCAACCCCCATCACTGGAGACCAAGCTTCTTTGTAATCTTCAAAAACAATTTTCAACAGTAACTGAATAATTCGTCTTTCGGTTGGCGTGAATTCACGGCCTTCAATCTTGGCGTGGAAACGTCCATCACCACCAAAAAAGTTCTCTACGAGAATAAAAACAAGACGAGCTTCCATGGTGATAAGCGCCGTGCCTTTCAGCGGGCGGAAACGAACCATGTTTAAACTAGTGGGTACATACAATGTGTTTTGGTACTCACCAAACTTCATCATCTGCACGCCGTTGATCGACACTTCAGCTGTTTTACGTAACATATTAAACAAGCTAATCCGCATATGACGTGCGAAACGCTCGTTAATAAGTTCAAGGGTCGGCATTCGACCACGGACGATTCGATCTTGAGATGAGAAGTCGAAATTGACCGCACTATCATTGTCGGTTTCTAAGACATCTTCTACGTCTTCAACATCATCAACGCCATGTAATAGCGCATCAATTTCGTCTTGGCTTAATAAATCGGTCACAAATTACCTATTGAATTACGAAGTCAGTGAATAACACTTTTTCAATCACAGGCTGGCCAACAGCTTGAGCCAGGCTTGCTTTAATATCTTCAGTCGCCTTATTTCGCAGTTCAACTCGCCCAGTTGGAGAGCGCAATTGATCAACCGTTGCTGAAGCGAACGTTGCTAATAAAGTACTCTCTACAAGAGGAGAGTGGTAACGAGCCAAGTCTTCATTCTTGCTGCCACGCACCATTAACTGTGCTTTTATCTGAACTAGGCGGTCTTTTTTATCACCTGTCACATTGAACAAGAAGGGCTGAGGGATATTAACATACATAACAGGCTCGGCTGCGACCACAGCAGTAGTCGGCTGAGACTGAGATTCTGAGGCACTATCATCAGAGCCTAAAAAAAAGAACAGTGCGCCACCTACGCCAAGTAGTAAAACGACTACCGCTATAATGATGATGAGAAGCTTACTCTTCCCTTTAGGTGCATCTTGTTCTTCTGCCATATTTTGCTCTAACTTCCTGTTCTTTCGATTAACTGACGGTACTTTCTATTAACTGGTTCTGTCTATTAACTAAGTGTACTTAGCCTGATATTAGGCATAATAACTAATTCCATCACGCTTTGATGCGACATTCAATTCAAGATTGCTGCCACTATCAAGGTTTTCATCACCTTGACCATCATTTGTGCGGTTAGCGCCGGATTGTTGTTCACCATTGTTGTATCTATCTTGCCCCTGGCCAGAGTTCTGTTGTTGAACTGACGAATCGGCAAGCTGCATCCCTTGTTGAGCGAGCATCTCTCTCAGACGAGGTAAGGTTTGCTCAATCACATCTCTCGCCTGCTGATTGCTCACAGTAAAGTGCACATTCGCGACGTCATTATTCATGGTCATTCGAATTTTCATCTGCCCCAATTCAGGTGGGTCGAGTCGGATGTCCAAGTTCTTAAGGTTTTTAGACATCATCATTTGGACTTTTTCAGCTACCTGCTCATTGGCTAGTTCTTTGGTGAGCTGTAAAGGAGCCTGTTGAGCAGCTTGAATTTCAGCTCGCGTAGGTGCCGAACCAACCGTTGCTGTACCTTGTGCGCCGGCCGCAGCAGCGATCTGCTGAGCAAAGGCCGAATCTTTAGAATCTTCTTTAGCACCCGCTTTTCCAAGACCAGACAGTGCAGCTGCACCGGCTCCAGTTTTAAGTAACATGTCCGTTGAGCCGGCTTTGGTCGCTGCAGGTACTGCATTCATCGCCACCCCTTGCGCAGTTAAAGCAGGGTCTAACGCAGCTTGTTGTTGAGGTGAAGCAAGGTTAGCTTGTTGAGCCGCTGCCTGTTGGACCACGTGCGCATTATTGGCATGCAACATTGCTGCCTTGTCTGAGACAGCATTGGCTGCAGCTTGAGACGAGGCCTGTGATGTCGCTTGCTGAGCAGCGGTCGCGACAGCTGCTGTCGATGCTACTGCCGCTAAGGCTTTAGCTTCATTCGAATTTGCATTATCCCAATCAATCGCGGTTGGGTTATCTGAGGTGCCAGTTGCGTTCGGGGCTTGGCTTAGTAAAGCACTAGCTTGTTGTTGAACGTTGGCGAGCTGTTGATTCAACACTTCTATATTAGAGGTTGCTTTAGCTAAGGCAGCTTGCTCGTCGACCGTCAACTTAGCACCACTTTGTTGTTTTTGAAGCAAACCATCCACTACAGACTGCTCTGATTCAATTTGTCCATTCAATTGGTTTAGCGCTTTAGTATGAGCATCAACCTGTTTCGCTAGCTCAAGTTCAGCTGGTGAGAGTGCTTGGCTTTGATCGGTAGTAACCGCGCTAGCCGCATTTTTTTGGTTCAGCTCTCGACTCATACTTGCTTCAATTTGTTCTGGGGTAACGCCTTTATCCATCAGCTGTCGAATTTCATCATCTGATAACTGAGACACTCCCTTACCTCCGGTAAGCACAGCGATTTCAGAATCGACCTCAAGGCTCTTCTCTTGATTTGCTGCACTAGCTTGTTGTGTCGTATTACCCGCAATTGAAATTCCTGCAACAGAAGCACCCGCGACATTACCTTGGACTTGATCTATCTGACCTTGCTGAGGCAAGCCTTTGCCGTTTGGCGCTTGATTTAGAGCTTTGTTTGCCTCATCCAACTGACCAAGCAATTTATTGCCTTCACTCATCGCTACGCTGGCTTGCGACGCCTGCGTAGAACCATCTACAGCTGATAAATCCTGAGCTTGAGAAGCCTGTTCTTTAGAATCGTTAGTCGTAGCCTGCGCGTCTTTACCAGCCGCCTTATCTGCGACATTGTTATCAGAGACAGTGTTATCAGCGATGGTGCTATCAGTGCTTGAATTAGCTTTGAGCTGAGCCTCCGCTCCAGACACAGCCTCTGCAGATGTTATATCTGTGGCTTTGTCGTCCTCGACTTCTGAAGCCACTTGTTTACTTTGTGCTTCGCTCACTTCGTCAGTCGCCTTTGATTTCGCTGAATCACTTTTCTTCGCTTCAGCTGACGCTTCACCTTCAGTAGCGGCCTGCTTTTCGTCAGATTTCGACGCGTTTTCAGTGTCTTTTACTGCGGCTTTACTGGCACTTTCTTCAAAGCCGAGCGCTTCTTTAAAAGACTCAAAGAAACCTTTAGCGTCGCCGGTCTCTTCTACCTTTGAAGAGGTAGAACCGGTGTCCAACAACGATGACGTTTTGTTGGTCGCTGAATTTGAGGAAAGACTAACATTCATATATACAAGCTCTATCTACTAGCTTTGCTGCGATGAATCATGCAACAAAAAGAAAGTCGGGTGCTTTTCATGCCTTTGGTGGACACGACGCGCAATTTTATATAAAACGGAGCAAGAAACATGCCTATAAGTTCTGTTCTCTCAACCTAAAGAGCAGTGGCTACCTTATTCATGGCTTAGGATCACATCTTCTTTCGGCTGTATAACAAAGTCGAGAACTCATCCATTTGCTTTTGTTCTCTTTGATCTTGCAGTTTTGCTTTCTCTTTCTGCTTTTTTTCCATCAACCACTCGTAGGATTTACGTTTTTTGCGTAACTCCATCCAGTAGTTTTGACAGTTGTCGACTTGATTTTTAAAGTGGTGCTCCGCTTCTCTCTGTTTAGAAAGCGTTTCATCTAATTGAGTTAAGAAGCGGTTTAAGTGACCATATTGACTCGCCGTTAACCCGGCCTTGCCACGGTCGACAAGCTGCTGGCAGTAATCAAGTCGGTACTTTTCAATCTGCGCAACCTGCTCATAGTAACCTTGCAGCTCCGAGTTCGCTTTGTTGAGCGCGAGTACAGCTTGGTTCTCTTGATCTTTGGCTTGATCGAGCAAAAATTCTAATGCGTTATCCATGACTAACCTTATTCACTCGTTAGCCACCCAATACATGCTTTAACATGTTGACACACATGTCGTATGGGACAGTTTCTTTCATCTTCTGCTGCAAGTATTCATCCAGTTTTGGCTTCAAAGTGAAGGCACTATCAATTGCAGGATCAGTTCCTGGCTTGTAAGCACCAATCGAAACCAAATCTTGGTTTTTGCGACAAATAGACAGCACTTGCCTTACCGCTTTCGACATCAAAACATGTTCTTCAGTGGTAATTTGCGGCATAACACGACTGACAGATTTCTCGACATCGATCGCAGGGTAATGACCCGCATCCGCCATCTCACGCGACAACACAACGTGTCCATCAAGGATCGCTCGCGACGCATCAGCAATGGGGTCTTGTAAGTCATCGCCTTCGGTTAACACGGTAAAGAAAGCCGTAATCGAACCTTGTTCATCATTGCCGTTACCCGCACGTTCCACCAGCGCTGGAAGCTTGGCGAATACTGATGGCGGATAACCTTTAGTTGCTGGCGGCTCACCAACAGACAGAGCAATTTCACGCTGAGCCTGAGCAAAACGGGTCAATGAGTCCATCAACAACAAAACATCTAAACCTTGGTCGCGGAAATACTCGGCTACAGCCAACGCAGTTTGACAACCTTTTAATCGCATCAGTGGCGATGAGTCAGCAGGAGCCGCGACCACCACCGACCGCTTACGACCATCTTCACCAAGAATCTCTTCAATAAATTCTTTAACTTCTCGTCCACGCTCACCAATTAGACCTACAACCACTACCTGCGCGGTTGTGCCTCGAGTCATCATACCAAGCGTAACCGACTTACCGACACCAGAACCAGCGAACAGACCGATACGCTGTCCTTTACCTACGGTAAGTAGGCCATTAATCGCCTTTAAACCCACATCGAGTGGTTCAGAAATCGGTTTACGAGCTAAAGGGTTGATTGGCTCAGCATTAAATGAAGCGCGTTGCTCAGTATAGATTGGACCTAGCCCGTCGAGTGGATTGCCTACGCCGTCGATCACTCGACCAAGCAGCTCCATACCTACAGGGATGCCACTTTCAGTGGTCATCGGTGTCACACGAGCGCCAGGTAAGATCCCAGTGATTTGCTCACTCGGCATCAAAAATAGGTTATCGCCTGAAAAGCCGACGACTTCGGCTTCCATCTGACCAGACATAGTTTCAACTAGACACAGGCTGCCGATCGGAGCTTTACAGCCAGTAGCTTCAAGCGTTAAGCCAACAACGCGGACTAACTTACCTGATGCAATTGGTCGCGATTTTAGCCCTTCGACTTTGTATTGGCTAAGACGATTCGCTAACTCAAGCATTACTCATGACCCTGGTGACGGTTTGCACCACAGAAATTCTGAATAACGTTTTTCACGCGATCTTCCATGCGGTAGTTAACGCTTGATTCACCCGCTTCGATTTGTACATCACCACGATTAAGTGCAGGCTCCGCAACTAGCGTCCAATTACGGCAATCCAATTCTGTTTCGCCATACGCAGAGCGAATGATCGCCACATCTTCCGGGTTAAGCTTCAAGGTAATCGCATGACCAGAAATTGGCAGGGACTCTACCGACTCTTTCACGGTATCTAATATGATTTGTGGATTGGTTTGTACTTCAACATGAACCACTTCTTTGACCATGGTCAGTACCATGTCTACCAGCTGCTTCTCAACCTGAGCATTCATCAGCTCTAATGGCTGAGCAAACTGGTTGGCAAGCCCCATAAAGATGGCAACTTGTTGCTGAATGTACTCTTGGCCAGCAGTCACGCCTTCAAGCTTACCGGCTTGATTGCCTTCTTCGTGGCCAGCGGCAAACCCTTCTTCTTTGCCTTTTTCGTAACCTTGTTTAAAACCAGCCTCTTGCCCTTGATGAAGGCCTTCCTGATAAGCACCTTGTTTGATCAGTTCGATCTGCTCTTCAGTTAGAACCAACTCTTCATCTTCAATGGCCTCTTCAACTGTCGGCATCCAACCAGGGTCGTAGTTAAACGCCGTTTCTTTGGCTTGTTTATTCACATCAGAGGTATAGTCAGGTAGCCCCCATTTCTGAGGTTGGGCAACCGTATTATCTTCTTCAGGGCGAAGGAAGCCGCGTTTTCTATCACCTGACATATCAGTACCTATCTATGAGTACGTCCAACTGCATTGTCAATTCAAGCAGTTAAACAGAGTTAATCTGTGGTTCGAAATTGGATAAAGAAAAGCCCCAACAGTGTGGGGCTTTTGAGGTTTCTGTATTAAAGGAACTCGTCGGCGCCACCAGACAGCATAATCTCACCACTGTCTGCCATCTTCCTCGCAATACCCAATATCTCTTTCTGAGCCGCTTCCACGTCAGAGACTTTCACTGGCGGCATCGCCTCAATATCGTCTCTCATCATATCGGAAGCACGTTTAGACATGTTCTTGAAGATCTTCTCACGTAGACCATCATCAGCACCTTTAAGTGCTTTCTGTAGAATGTCTTGTGGAACATCACGTAGCAGTCGCTGAACACCTTGGTCATCCACTTCAATAAGGTTTTCAAAGACAAACATAAGATCTTGAATCTGAGTTGCCATATCTTCGTCTTGATCTCGAATTTGATCCATCAAGACACCTTCTACGTTGTTGTCCATGTAGTTCATGATCTCAGCCGCGGCTTTCAGGCCACCAATTTTGGCAGCTTGAGCACCAGCTTGACCCGCAAACTGTTTCTCCATGATCTCGTTCAACTCAGCAAGCGCCGAAGGTTGAACTTCTTCAAGGTTGGCAATACGCATCATTAGATCCAGACGAACACGCTCTGGGAATTGAGACAGAATCTCAGCCGATTGATCAGCATCGAGGTACGACAAAACAATAGTTTGAATTTGAGGGTGCTCATTGATGATGATGCTCGCCACTTGACGAGGATCCATCCACTTAAGCGAATCCAAACCTTTCGAGCCTGTACCGAGAAGGATTTGGTCAACAAGGTTATTCGCCTTGTCTTCACCCAGAGCAGCCACCAACGCGTTACGCATGAAGTCTTCACTACCCATACCAATGTTGGTGTACTTCTGAATATCATCTAAAAAAGCACGGTGCACTGCGCCTACTTTCTCTTGAGATAGATCCGTAGCTCGCGCCATCGCACTACCCACACGCTGAACCTGCTTTGGTTCTAGGTGACGAATAATACCAGCAGCGTCTTCTTCATTTAAACTGAGTAACAAGATCGCAGCGCGCTCATCGCCTGAGATAGAGTCGATATCCACGCTAGAGACATCAAGCACTTCACCGCCTTCAGTTTGTTGTGGAACTATTTCGTTAGCCATCTACCATCCAATTCTTAACTACTTGAGCTGCTAGCTCCGGTTCATTCGCTACAAGTGCACGTACTGCTTTCAGCACATCCTCGTCTTTATGAAGGTTTGGCAAGTCAATGCTTGAACCAAATTCAAACAGCTCACCACCTTCAATATCACCACCAATTAAACTGGTTTCGCCGTCGATACCAATTGGCATGCCATCAGGGCCGTACATCTGTTCATCATTGTCAGCTGCTGGGTTAAGCAGTTTCTTCATTGCAGGGCGAACAAGTACCAATACCACCACAATAATAACTAAGGCACTCGCAAACCAACGTACCCAATCATTAAAGTTTGGATGCTCCCAGATAGGCACATCTGCCACAACATCTGTCACTTGTGGGGCGAACTGCATACTTAACACGTTGAGTAAATCACCACGGCTTTCATCAAAACCGACAGTACCAATCAATACCTGACGAATCGCATTGATTTCGCTTGCAGGGATTGGAGTATGAACCACTTCGCCCGTATCTGGGTTTAATGATTGACGGTCTTTGATCGCTACCGATACCGTCTGGCGGTTAACCGTGCCACTCTGTTTACGTTCATGGCTGATGGTTGTATCTAACTCAAAGTTTCGAGTTGCTTCTTTATGAACCGAGCCTTGCCCCGTCATCGAGCCGTCTTTCATCTGAGCAACATCTTGTGGGATTGAGGCATCAGCAGGTGGCTGATTACTCAAAGCACCTGGAATACCCGCAACAGTATTTCCGTTGTTGTAATCTTCTAAGGTGTATTCACTTCGAGTCGCAGGTGTATTCGGATCAAAACGTTTTCTGGTTTGTTCCACTGCACTAAAGTCGAGCTGAATATCAACCTGAGCGGTATAGTTACCAAACCCAAGAATAGGAATCAGAATAGAGTCAATTTTTTCACGCAACGCTTGTTCTTGGTTGCGCTCTAACTCGTGTTCTTTACGACGCGCTGCAGACATAGGGTCTTGAGAGCCTGAGCTCAACAGTCGACCATGCTGATCAGTCACCGTAATACGTGAGGTTTTCATTCCCGGAACGGCACTAGCGACCATATCCACAACAGAATCGACTTCTTGTTGCTTAAGATTGTTACCCGTTTTAAGGGTTAGGAATACGGAAGCTGAAGCTTCTTGATTGTGACGCACAAACACGCTCTGCTTTGGCAACGCCAGTAAAACCTGAGCTTTACGCACCTGTTTCATCTGTTCAATGGCTTTGGCAAGTTGTCTTTCGCGGCTTAATTTAAGGCGTTCTTGTTCTAAACGTTGTGATACACCAAAGCCCATGTCTTGCATGAGGATGTCATCACCCGCGTTTCGCTCTTGGTTCAAACCAGCTCGAACCATATTGAGCTTCAGAGAATTGTACTCACTAGCCGGTACTGAGATGGTGTTGCCTTCAAGCGTGTACTCGATCTTTTGCAGATCCAAGTAGTCAAGAACGGGAATCAACTCTTCTGTTTCGTAAGCTCCTAGTGGACGCATTTCTGGCTCTTTCACCCAGAAAAACAGCATCACGATCAGCGCTACACAGATAGAGATAGAAAGAACTAAGACGACCTGACGAAGTAAATCGAGATCACCGACAGCCATATCGAACTTCGATGAACTGCGTTCACCTAGATCGGGATTTTGCCCTTCTCCGTCTAGCTCAGAGCCTGCAATAAGTGCGTGGTCATTGCTATCGCTTACGGTTAAATCTGTTGTTTGACTATTATCTGCCACTATTTAACTACCCAACTTATACCGGCATATTCATCAGCTCTTTGTACGATTCGACCAATTTATTTCTAATTTGGATCGTCGCCTCAAAAGCCACACTAGATTTATTACGAGCAATCATCACGTCCGAAAGAGATACGCTTTGGTCGCCGCTATCAAAACGAGCTTGAAGATCACCTGAGGTCTTTTGTAATGAGTTCACATTATTGATGGCATTAGTCAGCATGTTGCCAAAATCTGCACCGACCGCTTGCCCCGTTGCTGCGGGACGCGCGCTGGCAGCTTCAACCATCATTGCCTGCATTTCGCCTTGTAAACCATCTATTCTCATCTACTACCTCAGGAGTCAAAATTATGACCATCTATTTAGCTATATTATTGACAGAGCAATTAGCGTGCCACACATTAAATTGACTAGATATCGTAATACACTAGTCAGAAAGCTGACACTACTAATCTATCCTTAGTTTGGGATATCTATTCCAGCATCACGCATTTTCGCCAACTTGTAACGTAATGTGCGTGGGCTAATACCCAGTTTTTCCGCCATATCTTTACGTCGGCCATTACATGCGATCAGGGTTTCAAGAATGATCGCATACTCTTGATCTCTAAGCTCATTACCAAGCCCTTCACTGCTAGCAACTATTTTATTAATTGGGTTTGCTTCTGCAACTGGCTTAATTTCTGGTGCCGCAACATCACTGCCTTCAACGATTTGTTGTAGGCTGCTTGCGTCTTGCCAGTCAACACCTTCAAGAAGAATGTGCTCACCAGAGATGTTCTCTTGCTCGCTCAATATTAACGCACGCTGTACCACATTGTCTAATTCGCGAACATTGCCAGGCCACGGATAGTTGACGAGTTTGCTGATTGCTTGTGCTGACATCACTGGCACTGGCATACCAAGTTTGGTGCAATGGCGCTCAACTAAGTGCTTGGCTAAAGGCTCAATATCACCTTTACGCTCGCAAAGAGGAGGCCAAGAAATTGGGAATACATTCAGGCGATAGTACAAATCTTCACGGAAATTACCTTCTGACACATACTGTTTTAGATCTCGGTTACTGGTCGCTAATACACGGACGTCTAATTTGATGCTCTTGCGACTACCCAAGCGTTCAACTTCACGCTCTTGCAAGACGCGCAATAGTTTCGCTTGTAGGCTAAGATCCATTTCACTGATCTCATCCAACAAAATGGTACCGCCTTGAGCTTGCTCAAATTTACCTGGACAAGCTTGAATAGCACCAGTAAATGCGCCTTTATCGTAGCCAAACAGGGTTGCTTCCAACATGTTATCTGGAATCGCGGCACAGTTAATCGCAACAAATGGACCGTCTTTACGGCTCGAAGCATTGTGAATATAGCGAGACATGACCTCTTTACCAGAACCACTTGGCCCCAACACCATGACGTTAGCATCGGTTTTAGCCACCTTATCAGCCAACATCATTAGCTTGATGCTTTTCTCATCGGCAACGATGGCATCGCCATTATCTTCCGATTTTACCGGAGCATAACGGCTCACCATATTGAGCAGTACTTCAGGCGCAAATGGCTTTGCCATATAGTCTATAGCGCCCTCTTTCATTGCGGCAACGGCGTCTTCAATGTTGGCATACGCTGTCATCAACAATACTGGTAGATTTGGCCAATGCTGCTTGATATTTCTTAGCAGAGCTAAGCCGCCCATACCTGCCATCTGCACATCAGAGACAACAATATCAACGGAGTTAGATTTCAATTTTACCAGAGCATCTTCCGCACAATCCGCTTCCAGCCATTCATAGCCAGCAAGCGCGAGAGTGTCGACAAGGGCTTCGCGTAGACCTTCATCATCTTCGACGATTAACACTTTGCTTTGAGCCATAGGATTCTCCAGTGTAAATTCAGTTAAAACTTATTAGTCTTCAGAAGAAGCGCTTCTTTCCAGCGGTAGGCACATAGTAAAGCATGCGCCGTCACCCTCTTCTGATATCAATTCCAGTCGGCCTTCATGTGCTCGACAGACCATTTGTACAACGGCTAAACCTAGACCTGTACCTTGCGAACGAGTGGTAAAGAAGGGTTCCATAATTTTACCTTGAAGCTCTTTCGGTACGCCGGGGCCACTGTCTTGTACTGATATTTTAAGCTCGCCGTTTACTGGTCTAAAAAACACATCAATCTGCGATTCCTTGCCAGCAATTTGAACCGCGTTCAAAACCAGATTACTTAACGCTGATGCGATGGCGTTGGCGTTGCCAAACATTTGAGTCTGTTCGCCTTCAACTTCCTGACAATAATCAATCTGGTTGGATTTCAGTGCCGCTTCCACCATCGGGTGAAATTCTGTTATCAATTCAGCGACAGTAAATGGCTTAACCACCTTGTTGTCGCCACCTTTGGCAAACAACAGCATGTCGTTCACTTGTTTCTCTAAGTCATGCAATCTATCCATAAGCTTAGATTGAAAACGTGTCTTTGTTGCCGGTGGCAGGTTTGGCGCGGCAAGGTTGGATGCATACAACATTGCACTAGAAAGCGGTGTACGAACCTGATGGGCAAGCGAAGCTACCATTCTGCCTAATGACGATAAACGTTGAAGATCACTCACGCGAGACTGCAGAAGACGAGTTTCTGTCAGATCGGTAATCAAGATAAGTTGACCCGTAGTAGAAGCTGAAATCGCCAAACGCACTTTTCGCCCGTTCTTCAATGAAATCTCATGGCCATCGTCATCTTTTGGGTCAAAGGCACTTTGAATTACTGAAAACCACTTCTCGCCTACGAGCTCAACCCTAAGGATACGATGCGCTTCTGGGTTCGCTTCTCTCACTTCGCCATGAGTATCTAACAAGATTACCCCTGCAGGCATTACATCGAGTACTTGCTTATAGCGTTCAACCTGCTGCTCAACAGAATCTAGGTGTGATTGATTTTCTGGTTCGTTAGCTACATGCATGTCAAAAATTTGCCTCAGATACTAAAACAGCCTGAGACGTACAACACGAGTCAGGCCATTTGCTATATTTATCACATAGTTAAGCAAGCAACAACTCGACTATGGTCTATCTATTCAGTCAGCTAGAGTTACCAAATAGCTAAGAAGTGTGTGTTAGTTTTTCGTTTTCATCGAAAACTGGACACTATCGCTGCAAGTTATATTTACGCATTTTTTCAACCAGAGTGGTCCTGCGCATTCCAAGCATATCAGCAGCACGAGCAACAATACCGCCCTGTGCTTCCAAGGCTTGATTGATCATATTCACTTCCATATCTGCGAGTAGCTCTTTCAGGTTAACCCCTTCTGGCGGTAACTCTTGAGGCGCATTAGCGTTGTCGGCAAGTTCATCTTGCTGATCAAAGCTAAAATCTTCTGCGAACAAGTCGGAAAGTGCATCACGCTCTTGCTCTTCTTCAGAGACAAAGCTATTAAACTCAGGCTGGAATTCAGGAATATCACTGTATCGATATTTAGTGGGTAGATGATTCACATCAACCAAGCTATTCGGATACAGGATAACCATTCGCTCAACGAGGTTCGCTAGCTCACGAACGTTACCTGGCCAGTAGTGCTCCATCAAAGAATTGATAGCACGAGCCGTGAAGCAGATAGGCATACTGCCTTCCGCTTCCATTCGAGTCATTAGTTCTTGAAGCAACAGTGGAATATCTTCTTTACGATCTTGAAGCGCCGGCATTTCAATCGGGAATACATTCAAGCGATAATAAAGGTCTTCACGGAACGAATCATCATCGATCATATCTTCAAGGTTACGGTGGGTTGCCGCAATCACACGAACATCAGCTTGTATGGTGCTGTTACCACCTACGCGCTCAAAACATCGCTCTTGAAGCACTCGTAGCAGCTTAACTTGCATCGCCATTGGCATATCGCCAATTTCATCGAGAAACAGTGTGCCACCTTCAGCCAATTCAAAACGGCCTTTACGAGCGGTAATTGCACCAGTAAACGCGCCCTTCTCATGACCAAATAATTCACTTTCGAGCAAATCAGGTGGAATCGCGCCACAGTTCACTGGTACGAAAGGCCCTGAACGACGTTTAGAGTGGTAATGAATGTTACGCGCGACGACTTCTTTGCCTGTGCCTGACTCACCAAGAATCAGCACGTTTGCTTCCGTAGAAGAGACTTGTTCAATTAAATGACGTACTTCTTGAATGCCAGCACTTTGGCCTACTAGGCTGCGAAACAGTGTGTTCTTACGTGCAGAAGACACAACTTGAACACCTTTACGGCCTAAGAAGTCTTTACAGTGTCTTAATGCATCACTTAATTGCGGGTAGTTAAGAGGAAGTTCAAGCTCACCAACATAGTTAGTCAACTCGTCAACCGGGTGATTGTTTTTGCCAATCACCAGTAAAGGGATGTGATTGGCGTGAACAAGCTTCTCACTCAGTAATGCGTTGAAGCCTTTACCTTTAATGGTACCAATAATGCAGCCGGCCCACTGTAGTGACCAGTCAACTTTACGTGCTTGTTCAGAGCTGATTACTTCGCAGCTCTCTCCTACAAACTCTAATATTGTGCTTAAATTGTGACGATCTTGAGCGTTATCGTCGACGACAAGCAGTTTTGCCAAACCTTGCATAAGTAGGAATTATTGCCTTTATTTTGGTGCGATGCGGAAAAACAGTGAGCGACGTAGTCTATAAAACAGTGAAAAGTATCAATGATTATGGTCTACGTGGACAAATTTAGGAAATCAGCAACGAAAAAAGCCATTAGGCTATCTAATGGCTTCTATTTTATTTGATTAAAAAAATAAGGCAACCAACCAATTAAGGGATATGAGATTGGTTAAAACTGCAATTTTTCTTTAAATACCTACGTCAGCGGACGTCAAGTTGTGATATTCGTTCGGAATTTGGTCCCAAGCGCTCTTAATTTCACGGATAATATCGATAACATCATCAATAGGCTGTGGGTCATTTTTGTGATTTGCCGCAGAAATTTGCGTGATCATGAACTCATAAAGTTGATCTAGGTTTTTCGCAATATCGCCACCATCGTCCATAGATAGGCAACTACGTAGGCTAATAATGATATCTAGAGCCTTACCAAGTCGCTCACCTTTCACTGGGATGTTGCCTGCTTGCATTGCCGCTTTGCCTTGAATCAAACGCTCGATAGCACCAGCCATTAGCATTTGTACAATCTTATGCGGTGAGGCAGCCGTTAGCTGACTATCCACTGATACCTTTTTATATGCCTGTAAAGAACCGCGCATAGTAAACCTCTTCTATAAAAACTTTTTGTATTGTTGAACTGATTTAGCGCCGTGACGGTATTTGTGTAAGGTCTTACCTACTCGACTCGTCTCAGACTGCATCAATTCGACTAATTTTCTGGTTCTGGTAATGGCTTCTAACCATTCAGAACTTTGCTTAACGTCGGGATGTGAGTCGATTATTTGAAGCACGTTTTGCAATAACTGTTCTCTGTTATCGACAAGCTGCGTTATTTCTTCAGCATTAATTTCACTAAATTCAAGTTTAGAGATAATTAATTGATCGAGTTCACAAAGCTCTTGTAGCTGACTATTCATCTATTAGCCCAACGCATTCATCATACTGCCCAGTTGAGATTGCATCTTACTGGTTGCATCTTGCATGGCCGTGAACTTAGAGTGTGTACGGTTCTCAAGGCTATCCATACGGCGATCAAGGGCGCTCTGGTCATCAACCAAACGGTAGTTTTGCTCGACTAAGCTCTTTTCTCGAGTACGAATTGAGCCCGTGATACCTGTGATACCTTGAATCGCATCTTCCACTTTTTTGGCGAAGCCGTTGTTACCGCCAAAGAACTCACCTAACTTATCAAAGTTATTGTTGAGTTGACGGTCAAGCATGTCGTAGTTGATTTCTAGCGAGCCTTGCCTTGTGGTCGTGATACCAAATTCAGTCAAGGACTTGAGGTTGTCTGGCGCACCTTCGATACTTGATGAAAATACCCCTTTCAATCGAGAATCGGCGTTACGAACCGTACTGTCTCCAGAAAGCGGCCCTTTTTGACCGGTCGTTGGATCAACACCGGCCAAGCTCTTAGACACCTGGTAAAACTGATTGTAAGAGTTAACGAAGGCTTCAATGTCTTGACGCACACTATTGCGGTCGTACTCCACACCAATTTCTGCCGGTGGCTTATCTTTTGGCGTTTTTCCCTTCACCGTAATATCAATACCTTCAACGGCATCTTCAATCACATTGTTATTACTAGAGAGTTGAGCAACACCATCTAAGACGACCATAGAATCTTGGCCAGCCTGAACTTCAGTCATACCGCTATAGGTATCAAAAGATTGTTGTGCCTGCGCGAGGTCAGCTTGCGCTTTATCGACCTTTTCTAAAAGCTCTCGCTCTTCAGGTTCTAATTTCGCACGCTCAATCTTTTTGGCTTGTTCAGCGGTCAATTCGCCTTTTTGAACTTTCTCAGCCAGATCGGCTTTTTCTTGTGAGATTTTCTCTTCGATACGCGCTTGCTCAGCCTCAAGCTTCTGTTGGGCTTCTTTAGATGTCACGTATGAATCAGTCAGAGTACCTGAGGCAGAATTTGACCACCCTGGCACATCGGGTGCCTTCTCTATCGCTTTTTCATCAAGCTCAAGCTCGGGTGTGTAGTAAGAGTCTAAAAGAGTACCTGAGGCTGTTTCTGTCCAACCAGGGATATTGTCTTCAGGCATCACCGACTTTGCCGCCTGAGCTGCGTCTAGGGCAGCTTGGCCGTCGGCTGCGGCTTGCTCACCATAGCTAAGACTTTGAGAGTCTTCGTCAACATCTGAAATAGAATTGGTTTGGGCTTCTGGAATGATATTGCCATCTTCGTCGAGTGTTCCACTCACATTTGGGTCATCGTTAGCGATCGCTTCATCGATGAGTTCGACGGCTTTTCCAGCAGGGGTTAGAGCTAAAATATCTTGAGCAGCAACGCGTGCTTTCTCTAACGCTTTAACACGCTCTTCAAGAGTTTTGTATTCGAGTTTTTTTAGGGGATTAGCAGCATCTGACTCAACGTTGATGCTGATCTGCTGATCGAAACCAGACTGGTTCGAAGCAACAATAAGTCTTGGACCTTCGACATCGTTGATAATAGATGCACGAACGCCTGGGTTGCTATCAGCACCGTTTATACTGCGAACAACATCGATAAGTTTCGATCTGTCGCCAACTTGTACATCAAAGCTGTTATCACCAAGCGAAACCTGCAGCTTACCTGGGCCAAATTTCATGTCCTCTGACAATACATCAGAAGCCACTTTATGGCTTTGGGCAAGCTGCAACACATCGATGGCATATTTGCCAGCGATCGCTTCGGTAGTCGCGGTTGCAGAAACAAGACCTTCATCGGTACTTTCGACTGTTCGCACAGCAAAAGCTTTTTCCTGACGAAAGTTTGTCATCAGGTTTTTCATCGAATCAAGGGATTCTCTGAGTCTTCCATAGGCACTAATGCTGGTATCGATTCGCGTTCGTTCATTGTCGATTCGTTGCTGTTTGGGTACACGCTCCGAATCAACAATTTTGCTGACCATGGAATTAATATCCATGCCAGACGAAATCCCCATTGGGCCAAAACTCATTAAATCACCTCAATAATACGACTTAAACCTTCACCTCAAATATTCGACTATTCGAGTTTTGGGCTGCTAGGCGTCTTAGAATTTCAAGCATTTCTTCGTCAGGGATCTGGCGAATAATATCACCGGTTGTGGTCTCATAGATGGTCACTACATCCCTCCCCGATTCTTCATCGACCTTAAAAGCCACACCTTTATTGAGAGAAGAGATAAACTCATTTACCTTCTCCACCATTTTGACTCGCTCTTCATCATTTAACTCTTGTCTATGTTGAGCTAATTGAATCGCTGCTTCGGTAGCTTCCTCTTTCGATTTCTCTACCTTGCCATAAGATGTTGCTTCTTTTAGTCGCGAAATACTCGACGCACTACTACCTTCATCGCTTGCAATTTTAATGCCATTAGGTGAGCCATAAGGCTGGATGTTCGATGCGTTGGATGATATTTCCATAACACTCTCCCTCCCTCCTTTATGAGCCAAACAGTAAAACTCTACCCAAAGTAGAGTTTACCGCTACTTACCGAGGTAAGTTTAGCCCAATAAGCTTAGAGCTGCTGATGGTGACTGTTTTGCTTGAGCTAGGATAGAAGTACTCGCCTGTTGTAGGATTTGAGACTTAGTCATAGCCGTTGTTTCTTTCGCGTAATCGGTATCTTTGATACGGCTCTTAGACGCATTAACGTTTTCGTTGATGTTATCTAAGTTGCTGATTGCGTGGTCAAAACGGTTTTGGAAAGCACCAAGAGATGCACGGTTACTATCAACAGATTTTAGTGCGCCATCAATGATAGATACCGCTTCGTTTGCACCAGCAACCGAGGTCACGTCGATGTCGTTAACAGTAACATCTTTGCCTGCACCGATACCAAGTTCACCCGCAAGGCTGCCGCCAAACTCAACATCACCATCAACTTTTTGGCTAGAAGCGAAAAGTTGCAGTTTGCCGCCTTCACCAACAGACGCTTTAACGTCTTGGCTTTGACCGTTGATGTAAGTTGCTAGCTCTTCCATATCGTTGCCTTCTTTCGCAGAAATAGACAACTCTTGTGCTTCGCCAAACTTATCGTTGTATTTGATCGTTAAGTCAGCGCCAGCACCTACGCGCCAAGAAGCATCTTTGCCTTCTTCTACGCCGTAGCTCTTACCACCCATGTCTTGAGTGTCGGTACGCATGTTATTCATAGTCAGCATTACTGCTTCACCAGAATCTGCACCGATTTGGAAAGATTGGCTACCGTAAGTACCGTTAAGAAGCTTGTTACCACCAAAAGAGGTCGTTTCAGCAATACGGTTAAGTTCTGTGTTTAGAGCAGAGACTTCTTCTTGGATCGCAACACGTTCAGATTTGCTGTTTGAACCATTTGAAGATTGAAGAGAAAGGTCACGCATACGTTGCAGAATGTTGGTTGACTCATTCATCGCACCTTCAGCAGTCTGTGCAATAGAGATACCGTCATTCGCGTTTTTCACAGCCATATCTAGGCCACGGCTTTGCGACGTTAAGCGGTTAGAGATTTGTAGGCCTGCAGCATCATCTTTTGCGCTATTAATTTTATAGCCAGAAGACAAACGCTCCATTGATTTTTGAGTACCTTCAGCCGCGCTATTCAGGTAGCGCTGAGCCGTCATTGCAGACACATTAGTGCTTACATTAATCGCCATAGTTGATCTCCTTTAGGCATTTTTTAATGCACTTATGTGACTCTCACCTCACACAAATACATGTCAATTTGTTTATGTACCAGTGTCTCTCTCACCTTACATTGGTACATATCATTTCTCTCAATCCCTTTAACGGCCCCTTAATTAGAAGCTTTAATAAAAAATGCGATTTTTTTCGTATTCTTTTCAACAACAAGGAAAAATGTGATCGGCCTTCAATTAATAGGTCAGCATTCGCTAAAGTTTCGTATCCTCGCTCATTTATAAGTGTCGTCTTGCACATAAAAACCAAAGCAGATCCCTGATATCTAGTTTTTGCTTCTGTTTTCCAACATTGCACTTTTCCAAATACACCTTCGCCAAATCGCAGGCAATAAAAAACCCAGCCGAAGCTGGGTCTGTTTAGCGCTCATCTCTCACCACGAGCTAATTTGTGGAAGCCTAACGTTAACGCTTA
>NZ_JAUJED010000087.1:0-673 GCF_030442075.1 Vibrio sp. TMPB1044
GTCACAAAGCGCAACGCTGGAAACACAGACCCGTAAGTGGTGTACATAATGATGTGATCCACTCGCTCGTGAAGAAACCATTCACCAAAGCCAGCGCCATTTAATTCGATGAAAAAGTCACGGATTTCATGGAAAGCAAAACGACGCGACACCAATTGCGGAAACTGCTGCTTGATAGCGTCAACGAACCCTTGGTCTTTTAACGCGGCGATATCAGCCAGTTGCTCTGGCGACTGACGACGACTGAACATTTTCAAACGCTGGATTTTGGAGACAAAATCAGACTTACTTTTCACCTCATCACGACACTTTTTGACTTGATAGCGCAACTTCAATACTGCCAAAGGACTAGAGATATCATTTTTTGGTGAGCTTTCGTGCCCCAGCGGCGAAACGCTGGTCGATGAATTTGAATTAGAGAGAGTTGGGGTTGAGTTTTGTTGCGCCATGAGAGTTTCCTTTCTGTTTGAGTATCACTTTTCGGAGCCGCTTGGCTGTCCGCTCTCTCAACATCGTTCTGCTTTGCAAGGGCGCGCAGCGGCGAAGCCTCCCTTGAAAAACAGGTTGTGGGGAGAGACGGTTAACAGCCTGCGAACCCGAAAATGAGGCGAGTGAAAGAAATCGGCGCATAAGAAAACAAGCCCTTATTCGAACTTATTCAAAGACAGAGAGA
>NZ_JAUJED010000088.1:0-366 GCF_030442075.1 Vibrio sp. TMPB1044
GAAGTCGTAACAAGGTAGCCCTAGGGGAACCTGGGGCTGGATCACCTCCTTATACGAAGATATTCACGATAAGTGTCCACACAGATTGATTAGGTTTAATAAGTTAAGAGTAGGAAATACTTTTCCAGATGGGGCTATAGCTCAGCTGGGAGAGCGCCTCGCTGGCAGCGAGGAGGTCTGCGGTTCGATCCCGCATAGCTCCACCATCTTTAAGTGTTCTTCCTTAAGAATCTTTAAAAATGGTTATTTCTTTAATTAGAAAAATCTAGCTCTTTAACAATTTGGAAAGCTGACTGATTGATTACTTACGAGTAATTCAATCAAATTTAAAAGTTCTCAATGTTTACCTTTATGGTAAACACAACA
>NZ_JAUJED010000089.1:0-287 GCF_030442075.1 Vibrio sp. TMPB1044
CTGACTTCAAAACTAATATTCATGTAAACATGAACATGTAATTCTAAAGCTATTACCATTCCAACAGAATGGTAATGAATTGACTGTGCCAAATAACCCCTCTCTATAAAGAAAGTAATTATTTGTATTGGTCACTCAGTTCATTGAAATCAAGTTTGTTACCGAAGTAACTGCTATTACCTAAGTAATAACGTTTTGATATTCATCAACGAGTGCCCACACAGATTGATAGGTTTAAATTGTTAAAGAGCCTGTTCTCTAAAAAGAGAACGCTTTCAGTGCCTTAG
>NZ_JAUJED010000090.1:0-7039 GCF_030442075.1 Vibrio sp. TMPB1044
TACGTAAAAAGTAGGACCGTCAATTTCCCTCGGTAATTAAGCTAACGACAAAGTCGCTTGGTAGTTAAGGTACGACAGAATCGCTTGGTGATCACACTAATTTAGCGAAATCACTGGTTCGTTTGTGCCCCAAATCTGGTTAGTGCAAATACTCTTTACAACTTATAGAGCGTGTGTTGTCCTTACTAAAAGTTATGCCGCTTAGATAGCATCTAACCTTGCTACAAAAAGCGTTAGCACTCAAAGTTCTACACCAATAATTTGAATTCATCCTTTGATTCGGTAATTCTGATACTGTGAAATTAAGTTCACATTCGTTCACTGGAGGATTTATGGCTAAAAATATACGTGGCAATAACGATGGCGAGCATGGTGAAAATGACTCTTATACGATTCAAGGTCGTGGGGTCGTAAGCCGAGAAGTGCTTGTTGATGAGATCAACACAGGAAAGCACCCTAACCATCACGTAGTAAATGTAAATGGTGAAGATTATGTTCGGTCAAATCCTGATCAACAAGAATCAAATAACGTAAACAAAGACTAGTCGTATAAATTACGTGTTAACAAATAAAGGTGAAGGTTAAGATCTACCCTTGAGGTGGCTCTTAACCAATTATTCAAGTAGACAGCTCGAAATTGCCCAAAGTGAGCTAGAGAGTGATTGAACTCAGTTTCAAACTCTGCAACTAGCCTTACTTTCCCTCATGCTTAGAGATCCAACAATGTAGCTAAATTTTCTAATCCACAACAGATTGACCTTCAATCACACTTATGCACGAATTTGTTGTTCAACTATTTCTAAGCTATTGGAAAATAGAGAACTAAAGGGAAGTTTTTGATTGATAACGTGCCTTGAATCGGAAGCAATGTGTGCTAGCACGGTTTTCAATTAGAAACTAGAACTAATCTGAATTATATTCATACGTTTCAGTTGGTTAGGGATGGCTCTTGAGGTATGCTGAATACATCAATTCGTGCTAGCACGATATTAAAATGTTAGTTTTCTAAGGGCATGAGTCGAACAATGATTATTGATGATATTATTTCAGGGATAGATGAGGGAGGGCCTAAAAGTTACTATTCATTTGAAACTTTTATCCAGCATTTATTTAAACACCACATTGAAAGTCAAAAAAAGAGATTTCTCATATCGACTGAACCATCTAGGTTTGGTGATGCTATTGCGCCAGAAGGGTTTGATTCTTTTGATGGACCAACAGTTATTGAGATAAAATTTAACCTTGCTACAGGCTCAATAAGAAGATTGTTAGATAAATTATCTCATCAATTTTTAAATGAATATGTTGAGCACAAATTCTCTAATCTTTTAGTGATTTCGGCTAAACCAATCCCTGAAAATGTAATTCATAGGTTTCACGACGAATTATCACGCAATAACCTACCATTTAAAGTCACTTTTTGGGGACCACCAGAGTTAAATAAAATTGCAGCAAAAAATAGAAGGGTAGTGAACAAAATAGCAAATAACTTATTTGCATTAAGACTTTCATCTGCGATATCTAAGCCTATAAGGGATTGGAAACAAGAGCGCGAAGAGATAATAGAGAACCTAAAACAGTTTTATAAAAAAGGTCAATTTTCACTATTTCTAGGGGCAGGGGTTTCTAGTAGCGCAGGCATGCCGGATTGGAATACATTATTGAACTCTCTTTTTGTTACTTATTTAACTCAAGAATTTGATGGTGATACTGCAATTGGGGAAAACGATATCGGTGAGCTTGTACAAAGGCTGAATAGTATCGATGAACCATCTGCTTTAATGGCTGCAAGATATTTGCGAAAAGGTCTTTCAAAGAGAGACGGTGAAGCAAAGCTATTTATCGAAGCTGTAACCAAAAACCTTTATAAACTGCGTAACTCTAATTTCCAAATAGACTCCGAGCTAATTAAGTCAATAGCTGCAATGTGTCTGCCAAGAAGGACTGGGGCTAAAGTGAAATCAGTTGTCACCTATAATTTTGACGATTTGATTGAAAGGCAGTTGTCAAGCAATGCGATTCATCATCGCTGTATATACACTGACAACGAAAGCTATGATCCTGATGAGTTACCCATTTATCATGTTCATGGTTTTTTGCCTGAAGACCGAAAGTCATTTGATGGTTTGGATGATTCTACGTTAGTTTTTTCCGAAGAGGGTTATCATCAGATTTATTCTGACTCTTACCATTGGTCTAACTTAGTGCAATTAAATTCTTTTAGGGAAAATACCTGCCTAATGGTCGGCTTGTCTATGACAGATCCAAACCTCCGTAGATTGCTTGAAATTTCATCTAAAAACATTGAACGAAGCAAGCATTTTGCATTTATGAAGCGGCTATCATCAAAAGAGTTTTGCTTTGAAAAAGAAAAGGGTAAAAGTGTATCTAAAATAGAAAATGTCGTGTCAGCAGAAAAATTTTTAGATAGGCACCACACTCTTAATGAAGAATTAATGAAAGAGCTAGGGGTTACCATAATTTGGTACGAATCGTATGAAGAAATTCCAGACATTATTAAACGGGTATCCAAATACGAAAACTAGAAATACGTTTAAAACGGAACTAAAACAGTGGGTTAGGTTTCGCTTCGCAACACATTATAACCCGTCATTTTAGTCCGCTTAACACGGCTACATGTTTACAGGAGGTAACTTGAGACAGGATCACCCAGTATGGGAAGTTTATGACTTGCTACGAACAGCAAAGTTAAATGAGAAATACTTTGGATACAGGCTCCAAAAATATGTGCGAATTAATAACTTCATGGAGTTCGCTATTGCAGCAACAGCCTCGACATCTGCTATAGCTAGTCTGACTTTATGGAATGAAGGTCTGGCCGGTCATTTTTGGCAATCATTTTTGGTTATCTCCGCAGCTATATCTGTTGCGAAACCAATTCTAGGTATTACAAAAAGAGTGCGCCTATATGAAGAGGTTCTCAGTGAATATCGAGCATTGTCATATGAATTGATGCAACTAAAAGTTGGTATCAGTACGGCTAGGAAATACAATGAAATTCACATAGATAAGTTCAATGAAATTATGGAAAAGCATGCGACTCTAGTCAGTAAATCTCCTGAAAGTACCGAGAATAAAACTGTAAAAACAACGTGTATTGATGAAGTTATCAAAGCTTATCCACCTGAAAACTTCTTCGTTCCCAAAGGTATCTGAAATGGCAAAAAAAGAGAGTAACGGCGTAGGTAAAGGTTCCACTAAGGGTAGCGATAAAGAAGGTGCTTGGCGTGGTAAAGCATCTCATGGTGATTCAGACAAAGGACACTGGCGGGGCAGTCCAAGTGGTAGTGGACGCGGTCAAGGGAAAGGCTCTGATGATAAACCTATGATACACGTTGAACCTGATAATCCGTGGCCAAGAAAATAAACATACAAATAAGGATTAAGGTGCTGCGCAGCCAGCACTAAATCCCGAGTGTTGAACAAGCCCAAAGCCACTTTATTAAGTAAATTATTCGATGATGATCGAGGGGCATTGCGCCTTGAACTGGTCTATTCACGCTGGGCACCAGGCTAATGACTTTCCATACCTGCAGTTATTCATGAATTGCTAATTTAGAAAACCACTGATACAGAAATGTCCAAAGCGTTCATAGGCTGAATTTTTACCCGTGGTACGTTTTACCTCATAAATGCCCCAAAACGTGTTTCAGCGACTGTAACTTACATTATTTTTTGTTTGTTTTTTATTCACACCTTGAAAGATCCCAATGTTGCCCAAAGATCGTGAATGAGGGATAACCTCTATTATAATAAGGATATATTTATGGGTTTGAAACCAGGTCCAAAACCAATTGCTAAATCGACAGGAAAGCCTGATCAACGTCGACGGGACAATAAAAAAACTCCAGGAAATACTCCAGGGTTAAAGCCTAGTAAATCCTCAAAATGAGACCAAATTACTTATCGATCAAAGTAATTTGATCTCTAATTCTGAGCCAGAATTAGCTGTTCTGGCTCTTTTTGCTAACAGTTGTGAAACAAAGTTACGTTAGGTTGACGAGAGACAGTTGGCTTTTCCTAGCTTTAAAGTGCTCCCATTGTTTGTTTCGGGCGACTGAACATTCATTTCACCAGAGTGCTATTTGACTTACTTTTCGTAATACCAGTAATGTGTCACTCAGGCAGAGGCGATTCAGTGTGGTATTTAAATTTCAGCCTTTTGAAAGGATTAGCAATGAGTTTGGAAGATAAATTGTGTGGTTGGACAGGTCCTTCTAGTGCAACGGAGAAGGAAAAGCAAGATAGAACTGAGCGTATGATTCGTGAAGCGATAGGTTCGCACATACCATTCGATGGTTGCTCCTTAAAAGTCTTTGCAAAAGGCTCTTATGCTAATAACACTAATGTGCGTTCAGATAGTGATGTAGATATAGCTGTAGAATGCACGGATGTTCTATATTGGGATGAATCAGAGAAAGGTGTTCATGCACCAGGAGAGTCTTACAAAGGTATTTGGACTCCGACAAAATTGAGATCTGAGCTTATCTCTGCATTGACAGCAAAGTTTCCAGGGCAAGTAGATACGTCGGGGTCTACTGCAATACAGATAAATTCTAGCTCAGCGCGGGTGGATGCTGATGTTGTTCCATGTTTTAGTTTTCGTTATTACATGAAACATGGTTCGAGGGATGGAACCAAAATTTTTAAAAAAGATGGTAGCGACCTCGTCAACTACCCAGGCCAGCAAAAAGAAAATGGTACGGCAAAGAATAACGCAACTAATTATGCATACAAAAAAGGTGTTCGTTTACTTAAAAGAATTGAAAATATCATGGCGGCAGATGGAACATTCCGAGAATTACCGTCTTTCTTCATGGAGTGCTTAGCCTACAATTGCCCAAATTATGTATTTTCGCACTCAACATGGACTGAGCGGCTACGAGCCATGCTTTTTTATATTTGGGATAATCTGCAAGGTGACGAGCCTAGTGAGAATCGTTGGCTCGAAGTAAATGAATGTTTTTTCCTGTTTCACTCAGGCCAAGAATGGACTCGAAAGGATGGCCGTGATTTTGCTAAAGCGGCCTGGAATTACTTGGGGTTCAAATAATGCTCACTAGACTACATATATCTTCATTCATTGGCCTTACGATTGGAGTCTGGTTGATAGCTCTTTGGGTTCAAGGGATGCCTGTGTTAAGTGCTGACTTCGTAAAGCCTTTTGGTACAGTTGTAGGTGTTATCACACTTTTTATTACACTATTCAATAAATATCTTTGGTCATGGAAAATATTTAAAGGTTGGTACGTTAAACGCCCAGATTTACGAGGAACATGGAAAGTTGAGCTGAAAAGTAGTTGGGTTAACCCTGAAACAGGAGAAAAAACTGCCCCAATTTACGGATACGCAGTTGTTCGACAGTCTTTAACAAATCTAAGCCTAAGATTGATGACTAAAGAATCTCGATCAATCCTTGTTGCACATAGTATTGAGCAACAAGAAGACGATGATTTATTCAAACTCGTTGGAGTGTATAGAAACGAACCAAAAATTGAGCTGCAGGGTGTTAGGAGTGAAATCCATCATGGTTCTTTCGCTCTTGAAATTCATGGTTCTCCAGTAGAAGAGCTTGACGGGCATTATTGGACAGATAGGGCAACGAAAGGTGGCATGAAGTTATTCAATAAAGTCGACAAACTCTACGCAACATATGAGCAGGCTGAGCGCGAGCAGGACAACTAAAAAAGGCGCGTCTACGGGAAACGTTTTCCGTAGAGAGCGGCTTTAGTGGCACTTGAGTAAATTAAGGCAACCATGGATAAGTACACATTTATATCTGAAATGACTAAAGCATTAGTATGGCCAGCGACATTGATTGTTGTTCTACTACTTTTGCGTAAGCCTCTGATTTTATTAATACCTTTCATGCGTAAATTGAAGTTCAAGGAATTGGAGATGGAGTTCTCAGAACAGGTTCAAGCATTGAAGTCTGAAGCTCAACTTGATGAAACTTCTGGTATTGATACTCCAGCAATGAACATTCTCTCTTTTTCTACACGAGCAGCGGTATTGGAAGCGTGGATGGAACTGGAAAGTGTCGCAGCATCATTAGCTGCTTCTTTTTGGAGCACATCAAGTACGTCTCCGTTTAAAAACTATGCGAAGCTTGGACATTACCTCCACCAGAGCGGTGTATTGAACGAAGCACAGCTTAAATCATTTGATAAACTCCGAAAACTACGGAATCAACTTGTGCATACAGAAGAAGTTGAACTCACAGAAAATGATGCGAAGGCTTATATTATGATAGCGTCGAGTCTAATTAATCAAATTAAGGCACACTGATCTGCTCCAGTGATTCTGTACACTCGCATGGGCGAGTTTGCCATACTTCAGTTAATTGACTTTTTGCTAAATTAGCAAAAGCGCAACTCGGAAATGTCCAACTCTGAGTCAGTATGTCGTCGCGACTCATGGCGAGTGGCAATGATGTATTTTGTAACTGGAAGCAGTTAGCTTTGTCGACAAAAGCTGATAACAAAGAGAGCGAAAACTGACTAAATTGATTAACCAATAACTTTCAATTTTTTTGGTTATAGTATATGCAATATAAATCCCAATAATACTTGAGTTATTTTAAATGAAACAAGAAGTACATAGGTTTGAGCTATCAATAAATAGCACTATCTCTGAAGTCTATGGTCACTTTACTAAGGCAAATAGTGACCAAAGCCTCGATAGAATGTTTGAAGGTCTTCAAAAAAAACTCAGGAAAATTACCTGCTCAGTGAGAGAGAGGGAGTGTACTCTCATTAATGTGTACATTGCATACGGCAGAAGACAAGAGGACTTTGATGGTAAAGGGAAGACTTGTAAATCTTTTCCTACAAGGAGAATCGAAAGTATAATGAACACCCACTCTAACCTTTCGCCAGAAGACCTGCTAGGTGAGGCTTTACGATCTTTAGAGCATTGATCTGGAACTTTAACGCTTTCTAAATTAGCGCATGATAGCTAAGAATATGAGCAGAAAAATTAAGAGTAATTAAACACCAGTAGGTCAAAATAATGATAG